>CAZCKO010000008.1:0-10838 GCA_964499275.1 uncultured Rhodospirillaceae bacterium | reverse complement strand
AGAAGCCTTATCCCCGGTCTCTGCGGAGGGTTCTTCTTTTAGGCTTTCTTCGTCATCTGTGGTCTTAATTTTTTCAGATACTTTATTTTCCTTAGTATCATCAGTTATCTCAGAATTTTCTGACTCATCCTCTCCTGCTTTTCGGATTGCTGCCCCAAGTATATCCCCTAAGCTCGCTCCAGAGTCTGAAGAACCATAATGCGCCATAGCTTCTTTTTCTTCACTAATTTCCTGCGCTTTTACCGATAAGGTAAGTTTATGTTCCCGCTTATCTATATTTGTTATCTGAGCATCAACTCTATCACCAACAGCAAATCTGTCTGGCCTTTGTTCACTGCGCTCACGAGATAAATCTGCACGGCGAATAAAGCCTTGTAGCCCGTTAGAAATTGTTATTTCTAGGCCGCCATCTGTGATTGCGCTTACAGTACAGGTAACCACCTCTCCCTTTTTTACTTCATTAGCTGCTGTTTCAAACGGATCATCAGTTAGTTGTTTAATACCAAGGGAAATTCGTTCTTTTTCAATATCAATATCGAGCACTTTGGCTTTGACAATACTTCCTTTTGTGAATTCGTTAACAACTTCTTCACCAGATTTTTTCCAAGACAAGTCGGAGAGATGAACCATTCCATCGATTTCTCCTGGCAGACCGACAAACAAACCAAACTCGGTAATATTTTTGATTTCCCCCTCTATTTCAGCACCAACCACGAAACTAGATTCAAAATTACTCCACGGGTTATCTTGAGTTTGTTTTATACCTAATGAAATTCTCCGTTTGCTTTGATCTAAATCGAGAATCATTACCTCAACTTCTTGGCTAGTAGAAATGATTTTGCCAGGATGGACATTTTTTTTGGTCCAGCTCATTTCTGAGACATGTACCAGTCCTTCCACTCCTGGCTCGAGCTCTACAAACGCGCCATAATCCGTAATGTTGCTCACCCGCCCAGTAAAGACTCCCTCAAGAGGATACTTAGTCTCTATACTATCCCAAGGATCGGCTTCCAGCTGTTTCATACCAAGTGAAATTCTCTGAGTTTCTGTATTGAATCTAATGACCTGAACATTGACCGTTTGCCCAACGGTTAGTACCTCGCTGGGGTGATTGATTCTTCGCCACGCCATATCTGTCACGTGTAATAGTCCATCGACACCTCCAAGGTCTACAAAGGCGCCATAATCGGTTAAATTTTTGACAATACCTTCAATAACTTGACCCTCGGTTAAATCAGCAAGTAATTCGTTGCGTTGTTCCGCGCGTGATTCTTCTAATACCGCCCGGCGGGATACAACTATATTGCCGCGTCGTCGGTCCATTTTGAGAATTTGAAATGGTTGAGGTGTACCCATAAGAGGGTTTATATCCCGCACAGGCCGAACATCAATTTGACTGCCCGGTAAAAACGCGATAGCCCCAGAAAGGTCCACTGTAAACCCGCCTTTAACTCTGCCAAAAATAGAGCCAGTAACTCTCTCCTGATCGTTAAATGCTTTTTCTAATAACGTCCAAGCTTCCTCTCGACGGGCCTTTTCCCGCGAGAGCATGGCTTCACCTTGACTATCTTCAATTCTTTCAAGATAAACATCTATAAGGTCCCCGGGCGATATTGCTGGGCTAGTACCTGGGGGACCGAATTCACGAAGTGCTATACGACCTTCTGACTTCAACCCGACATCTATCAAAACGGAATCGCCCTCTACTGCGATAACCGTACCCTTTACTACCGAACCCTCTGAGAGTTCACCCTCCCCAAAGGTCTCTTCCAGCATGCCGGCGAAATCTTCGTCAGACATTTCAACGTTTGCATCGGGATTCCCTAACTCGATCGCCATTATTATTTTAAACCATTTCCTTCCATCTAGTCCCAAAACTTGGGTCCTGTCCCAGGTCGCACACGGGCTGGTCCCCATTGGACCAATTCCCTACCCTTGCGCTCTTGTTACACCTCGGACTTGTTCTGCTTATTAATGAACTCCAGTGCTTTATTAAATACAACCTCTATATCAATTTTCGTTGTATCTAAAGTAAATGCATCATCAGCTCTGACTAATGGAGCAAGGCTACGAGAACGATCTCGGCTATCACGCTCCCTCATGTCCTGCAGAACGCGCGCATGTATAGCGTCTACACCCATTTCAAGCAACTCTTTAACCCTTCTTGCTGCGCGAACCTCTATCAGGGCATCCAAAAAGAATTTGTAATTAGCATCCGGGCAAATGACAGTTCCGATATCTCGGCCATCAAGAACAGCCCCGCCAAATGTTTTAGGTGGGTTGTTTGCAAAATTTTGTTGCCGTTTTTTTAATTGCTGCCGTACCAAGGGCATTGTAGCAATTTTGCTCGCAAAATCTGTAACTTCTGCAGACCGAAGCAAGGGGTTTTTTAATAATTCAGGCGTGATAGATGATATCGCTGATATTGCCATTTCTTGGTTTATTTCCTCCTGTCCGTCATAAAGTGTAATGGTCATATAGCCTACTGCCCGATATAATAAGCCTGTATCTAGATAAGCGTAGTTAAAATGTTTTGCTAAACGGCGCGCAAGGGTTCCCTTGCCACTAGCGGCTGTTCCGTCGACTGCAATAACTGGTTTTTTCACCCTGTTTTCCTGATCTTTGCACCAAGTTCATTAATAAGACTTACAAAAGTTGGAAAGCTTGTACTTATATGACTAGAGTCATCTATTGCTATGGGGTTTATTGAAGCCAGGCCTAAAATTAAAAATGACATTGCAATTCGATGATCCATCCGAGATTTTACGGTTATTCCACCTCTAATTAGAGTTGGGGATCCCGTTATCGTTAGATCATCGCCGTCAATTTTTACAGCTATGCCGCAAGCATTGAGGCCATCCACGATAGCCGACAAACGATCACTTTCTTTTACCCGCAGCTCTGCTAAACCTCGCATCTTTGTTTTACCGGTTGCTGTAGCTGCAGCAACTGCGAGTATAGGATACTCGTCTATCATTGAGGGTGCCCGCTGTGCTGGAATATCTATGCCCTTTAATTTTGAACTACTAACAACAATGTCGGCAACTGGTTCCCCGGCTTCAATATGGGAATTTTTTATCTCAATTCGGGCTCCCATTTCAATTAATGTATTTATTAAACCAATTCGCAAAGGGTTAACACATACTCCAGAAATGGTTATTTGGGAGTTTGGAGTAATTAATGCCGCTACTATAAGAAAAGCCGCTGAAGAGGGGTCACCTGGAATAGTAATTTTTCTTCCCTCCAGTTCAGGTTGTCCTACTAACCTGATGATCCGTCTATCGATTGATTCTTCCGTTACGTTAACGTTGGCTCCAAAATGTTGTAGCATTAATTCAGTGTGATCGCGGCTTGGGCGGGTTTCAATAACACTGGTCTCTCCGGGCACATTTAATCCGGCTAACAGTACTGCTGATTTAATCTGGGCTGATGGTACTGGTAAAGAGTATTCGATCGGTAATGCCATTCGACTCCCTATTACCGTAAGCGGCAATTTATCACCGTCTCGTGCAATAATTTTCGAACCCATCTGCGTCAATGGAGCTGCCACACGACCCATAGGCCTTGTGCGGAGAGAGTCGTCTCCAGTTAAATGCACTTTTATAGGGTGTGTTGCGATTAGACCCATCAACAACCTTGCCCCGGTTCCTGAATTGCCCATGTCGAGAATGTTGTCTGGCTCATGCAGACCTCCTACACCGACACCATTTATCCGCCATATACGATCTGATTGACGGTCAATGTTTACACCCATAGCCTCCAAAGCTTTGGCGGTCCGCAAAACGTCATCACTTAGAAGTAGATCACAAATCTTAGTTGTGCCAACGGATATGCCACCGATCATAAGCGCTCGGTGAGAAATTGATTTATCTCCGGGTACACTGGTACTTCCTCTTAAGGTGTTTATCGATTCGGAAACCAGGCCAATCATCTGTTAAACCTCTCGTCACTCTATGGTCAAAATTGCAATAAAAGCTTGTATTTTTTATTTGAGTTATTGTCTGTAGCATATTGATTATTTGTCACGCTAGAAGAACAATTATGTAAATTAGTTTTTGACAGCATTTACAGATCGTGGCATTGGCATTTTGTAATTTAATTTTTTATTTATGGAGGTTAAATTGGTGAAGCCCGAATGGGGCGAAAAACGGATTTGCGGGAGCTGTGGTGCTCGGTTTTATGATATGCTTCGTAGCCCAATCGTTTGCCCTACATGTGAAACAATATTTGAGCCTGTCAGGTCAGGGCGCGGTTCGCGTGCAAAGATTTCATCACCGGCTCCAAAGCTGACGAAACCGAAAAAAATGAAAAACAAAGAAGGTGTAAATTCGACATCGGATGAGGATGAAATTCCGAATGATGCGGATTTAGATCTTCTTGATGAAGATGATGATACCGATGATTTAATTGAAGATGTTTCTGATCTTGGAGAGGAAGAAAATGTGCTCAACGTAATTGACAATGATGCAGAAAAACCAGATGAACTTAATAACTGATCAATTAAGTTGGCAGTTTAAAATAAAAAATTCAGGCAGGAGTTTTCGCCTCTATTATTTTGAACCTTGTCCAGGCTAAGAAGAAACAAATATGAGTGAAATTATTATTTTGTTTATATATTTGGGGCCATAGCTCAGTTGGGAGAGCGCTTGAATGGCATTCAAGAGGTCGTCGGTTCGATTCCGATTGGCTCCACCAGGTTAGATAGGGCTTCGCTGATGTGGCGAGGCCCTATTTTAAATTGATCAAGTGTCATTGTCAGATGGTTCATAGACAAAGCTAGTTGTGTTGTCGTGCTCTAGGCCTGATTTAGCAACAGCTTGTGTAATGTTTTATGATTGTCGGCTGCGCGTAGCTTTTTACACATTTCAAAGTCACGAAACATTCGTGAAATTTTAGACAAAGCTTGTAAGTGATCTGCCCCAGCTCTTTCTGGGGCAATTAGAAGAAAAACTAAATCAATCTTTTGGTTGTCAACAGCCTCAAAATCTACAGGTTTTTCTAATTTCGCAAATACTCCATAAAGTTGATCGAGACTGGGTAGTTTTCCGTGGGGAATAGCAACACCACGTCCTATACCGGTGGTACCCAACCGCTCGCGTTCTAAAAGGACATCAAAAATAGCTCGTTGGTTCTGGCCACTGACATTGGCAGCGAGAGAAGCTAATTCCTGTAAGACCTGCTTTTTACTTGTCGCCCTAATTGTATAAACGACGCTTTCAGGCGATAGCAATTCGCATATTTCCATTTTCAACTATCCCTAGTTTTGGGTGTAACAAAGAGCCTAGTTTAAAGTTGAAGTATTGGCCCTTGTTAAGCCTCCATGAGGATTTTATCGCCGGGAAAATAGTTCCGATTCTACTTGAGAGTCAACAAAATGGTTTCACTAATATTTATATTTCAGATGATATAATTTTGTCGCGTTTACGTTGGATAGAAGATGAAATATGCATAACTTCGCGGTATTTAGCGACTGTCCGCCTCGCAATCTCTATGCCGTCATTTTTAAGAATATTTACGATCTTGTCATCAGAAAGAATATTATCTGGTGTTTCTGCTTCAATTAGATTCTTGATTTGAAAGCGGATGGCTTCAGAAGACGGTATTTCACTATTACGGTTATGACCAATGGCAAAGCTGAAAAAGTACTTGAGGTCAAAGATGCCGCGTGGTGTGGCGACAATTTTGTTCCGGGTTACCCGGCTTACAGTGCTTTCATGTATGTTCAGTACATCTGCAATATCTTTTAAAACCAGGGGTTTTAAATATTTCACTCCTTTCTCAAGAAATTCTGCTTGTTGTCTTGTAATTTCCGATACCACGTTGACTATGGTATTTGCCCGCTGATCGATGGACCGTAGCAGCCAATTTGCTGACTGATAAGAAACGGATAGGTAAGTTTTATCTTCTGCCTTCAGGGTTTTTTCATTTATGTCTTTATAATAACGGTTGTTGACCATCACCTTTGGCAGGGTATCGGTGTTTAATTCAACGAGCCAGCCACCCCCTTTTTTGCGATAAACAAAAACATCCGGTGTTACCACAGGAACAATATTTTGGTCAAAAACCACGGCTGGTTTTGGTTGTAATCCTCTAATTTCTTTGATCATTTCACGTAAGTCTTCGTCATCAACACCACATAGATCTTTTAGTAAATCAAATTTCCTTTTTGCTAAAAGATCTAGGTTATTTATCAATTTTTGCATGGCAGAGTCATAACGATCGCGGTCTTTAATTTGAAGGGCTAAACACTCTGATAAATTCCGAGCAAAAATACCTGGTGGATCAAAGTGTTGAACGGTGTTGAGGATTCGTTTGACCCTATAAATTGAACATCCGAGTGTTTCGGCTATGGCGTTTATGTCTGCTGTTAAGTATCCGGATCCATCAAGCGAATCTAACATATAAATGGCGATCACACGATCTATACGGTCGGGTATATCAATATTGATTTGCAGAAGGAGGTGTTTTTGTAAAGATACTTTTTCTTGAGCAGTACTAATGAATTTTGCAGTAGAGACACCAATTGGGAAAGTTTCTGCTGTTGGGGTTTGAAACAAATTCCTCTTATCGAGTATGTTATCATAAATTAAGTGCTTATTTGCCTCAGTCATCGGAATATCACTGGCCTTAGTCTTTGATTTGTTTGCTGCACAGAAATTATCTGTTGAATTTTTGTCGGTTTCCGCCGGATCACCGACGTCTAACCTGAATAAGAATGGGTTTTTTTCTAACTCCACTTCTAAGTATTCTGATAGTTCGACATTGGAAAGCTGTAATAACTTAATAGCTTCCTGCAACTTGGGTGTCATAATAATTGACTGGGCCTGACGTAAGTCCAGTCGGCGCAGTAAGGCCATAATTGCTACCTTATGTTACTTATATGTATATGTTTTAAAGGCTGAAACTTTCACCCAAGTAAACACGCCTAACGTCTTTATGCATAACAATTTCGTGTGGGGCTCCGTCCATTAGAACTCTTCCATCATGGAGGATATATGCACGATCGACGATTTCTAGGGTCTCCCGTACATTATGGTCAGTTATTAAAACACCTATGTTGCGATCCTTTAAATGTGAGATTAGATCTCTAATATCGTTTATGGCGATAGGGTCTATGCCCGCTAATGGTTCATCCAACAATACAAAACTAGGGTCCGCTGCTAATGCTCGTGCAATTTCAACCCTTCGTCTTTCCCCTCCAGACAAAGCTAGTGCGGAAGTCCGACGGAGGTGCGAAATTGAAAATTCAGCCAGCAATTCTTCTAAGCGTGTTTCGCGTTGATCGGAATGTTTGACAGCAACTTCTAAAATAGCCCTAATATTGTTCTCAACTGTCAAACCGCGGAAAATTGATGCTTCTTGCGGTAGATAACCGATGCCGAGTCGCGCCCGGCGATACATGGGCAAACCTGTTATATCATTTCCATCAAGTTTAAGGTTGCCATAGTCTGGTTTAACAAGTCCGGTTAAAATATAAAAGGTCGTTGTTTTTCCGGCACCATTTGGTCCTAGTAGTCCGACCACCTCACCGCGCTTAACAGATAAAGTTACTTCGCGAATGACCGGACGTTGTTTATAGGATTTTCCAAGATTTTGCGCAACGAGCCCAATATTATCTGAAACTAATTTAGGGGTCAGAGACTTATTTTTGCCATTGATTTTTCTTGGATAAATTAAATTGGAATTCATATCAATTCGCACCAAATATATTTTTTATTTTAGATTTCTTTGTTTAACGTCAGGTCTTAAATTTTTCGGCCCAAATAGACCTTGCACCTTCTTTCCTCCACCACTTAATAAACGGCTGACGCCGGTGTTTAGATTAACTTCTGCTTTATTCCCATTCAACTGATCGGGTCCACGAGTAATTTTAACACCGCCCCTAAGTATTATTATACCAGTCTTTACATTGTAAGTACCGATTTTGCCCCGGATTACTTCTTTAGGGGACGAAACCACCACATCATCGTAAGCATTGACCCGCGTAATCTCATTATTGCTTTTATGAGTTTTCTCAAAATAAGCAGTTAAGACACGAGCCTGCAGACGTTTATCGCCTTTGATGGCAATAGCATTGCCCCGGGCTACCGCAACAGATTTTTTCCCCCAAAATTCCATACTTTTGCTTGCCGAAATACGTTCGGTTCTAGTTTCTAAACGCGGCTTCCCTGTAAGCACAAATAAAGCTTTACCTACGTCGTATACGCCCTTCTCCCCGAATGCCGTTTTATCTGGAGATACAATCCGCACGTTTCCGTCTGCTTTTATCCGCCAAATTTTTGTTCCACCCTTTTTGAGTTTTTTATAAAAGGCGGTTAAAAGATCTGCATAGACTACGACATCCCCTTGTTTAGCTTTTGCGTTTCCCCGGGCGATGTAAGCTTGTGCTTCTTGATGCCATTCAATGCTATTGTCAGCATCAATTTCGATAGGCTGGTTTCGCTCTGGATTTAAAAATCCAATTTCTTGTGCATATACTCCACTTTGGAAAAGTATTATTATGGTCGATTTTGCAATAATATTAACGAGACACTTCATTTCGTTTGTCTAACCTATGGACCCTTTAATATTGGATAAATAATGAGTTTGCTTTTACCAGTGAAAATCATTTTTTTGCCCCGCCCAACAATTTTAAAGCCTGTGCCTTTAATTGTTCCACTTGGTCCATGACCTGTAATAGGTACATCCCCTTCGGCTGTTCCTTCAGCCAAATTTAGATTTATTGCGGTAGTGCTTAATTCATATCCGGAATCGTGGAAAAGGTTTACGCTACCTTGCAATTTTAATGTTTCTGCCTCCCTATTATATAAACCTGACTTCGCGGATAGAGCAATCCATGTACCTGCATTAGAGGTTAAATCTGCCTTTGGTAACGTTAAATCCACCAAATTTGGATCGGATTTTTGTTGGGTGGCGATTTTGGCAGTTAAATTGAACGGTTGCTGTTTCGAGTCGGTACTTGAAAAACGTGGGTTTATAAGATGTTGGCCGCCTGCATCTTCTATTTTTATACTTGAGAAACCTAACTGAAAATTTTTCGATTTTTCACCAATATGTGGCCATGCAATAACGAGTATTACTATTGCACCGGCCGTTGCCGGTAAAGCAATACGCATCAAAGCAACAAATCGGGAATAACTACGTCCTGATTGTTCGCGATCATTGGTTGTAGGTGAAGTTTGATCTGGCGTTTTCATATAATTTAAACTTGCCTTGTATAGCCGTGTAAACCCGCGGTTTGTGCATTTTATACTATACCGGCACGAAGGAGGTCATGTATGTGTAAAATTCCAATGGGCTTCTCTGCTTTTACTACAAAGAGTGAAGTGACTGGTTTTTCGCCGTTGTTCATTAGTTTTAGGGCTGTGGCTGCTAACTCGTCCGGCGCAACTGTTTTTGGATTTAGAGTCATCACATCGCCGGCTACTCTGTCCAACAAACCTTTATTAATGTGTCTGCGCAGATCGCCATCTGTAATGATCCCAATTAAATTTCCATCATCGTTGACAATACCTACACAACCAAAACTTTTGTTTGTCATAATAATTAGCGTTTCTGCCATTGGCACCTTAGTATCTACTAGTGGAATCGAAAGATCGTCGTGCATGATATCTGCGACTTTTACAAATCTACGCCCAAGCTGGCCCCCAGGGTGTAACGCATTAAAATTCTCCGGGGAGAATTCTTGTCGTTCAAGTAGAGAGACTGCAATCGCGTCACCAAGTGCAAGCATGGCGGTGGTAGAGGTAGTTGGGGCGAGGTTGAGAGAACACGCTTCTTCTAATTTTGGCAGAACTAAAGAAATGTCACCGGCCTTATCTAGAGTGCTATTTGCTCGGCCTGTAATAGAAATTAATGGGATTGAATTTATCTTCGCGTGTGCGACCAAATTTGTGAGTTCTAGTGTTTCGCCTGAATTAGAGAGTGCAATTAATACGTCCTGTTTTGTGATCATACCTAGATCGCCGTGGCTAGCCTCCCCAGCATTTACATATTGGGCAGGTGTCCCTGT
Organism: uncultured Rhodospirillaceae bacterium; assembly: GCA_964499275.1. GTDB lineage: Bacteria > Pseudomonadota > Alphaproteobacteria > MPNO01 > UBA2964 > UBA2964. The sequence goes on along the minus strand of CAZCKO010000008.1, from coordinate 826 downwards.
AGAAGCGAGTGTGGCGGCTATCTTATTGGCAATATGGCCGCTTTTACCCATACCACTAACGATTACACGTCCGTTTACGGAAGACAATATATCCAAAGCCTCAACGAAATTATGATCCAGAGCCTCAGCTAGTTGGATCAGCCCAGCAGATTCTTGACGAAGAACATTTCGTGCGACCGTTAAGTCAGCTAAGGGCTTTTTATCCTTAAGGCTTGCTACCATTCTTTTAAGTTTCCGACCCTAGATTTTTCAATCATTAATTATTAAATCCAAATTATAATTAAATAACTGAGTGAAATGTTAAGATACCATTGACTAATGGGAAAAGATATCGATGTCTGCCCACCCTCCTAGATCTAGGGCTACGCGATGTCCTAAAAAATCAAAGCAGCCCTTTGCTAAATGCATACGACCTTCTCGTGCTAAAATTTCATCAAGCTGATAACGAAGCGCATGTAGGTATAAGACATCCGACGCTGCATAGTTTAGCTGGTCTTCACTTAACGAATCTGCTCCCCAATCTGATGATTGCTGTTCCTTAGATATTGCAATGTCTAAAAGTTCTTTGCAGAGGTCTTTAAGTCCGTGCCGATCGGTATAGGTTCGTGCTAGCTTGGAAGCTATTTTGGTACAATACACGGGCGCACATGTGATACCTAAATATTGATGGATGACGGCAATGTCAAAGCGGGCGAAATGAAATAATTTTGTAACCTTTTTATCTCCAATTACGGTTTTTAAGTTTGGGGCGTTATAATCACCCTTAGAAAACCGAATAATGTGTGCATTTCCATCGCCACTTGAAAGTTGGATTAAACATAGGCGG
>CAZCKO010000007.1:30242-57628 GCA_964499275.1 uncultured Rhodospirillaceae bacterium | reverse complement strand
ACCTATTGCATTTTGTCTCACAGCTTTTTGAAAATTAGGTAGTTTTTGGATGGATAACTGCATCGATCAAAATTTCAAGCTTTTGAGTTTTACGCTGCTTCATTAAATTGGGTTTGCACTTTCCTCTCATAAGCTAATAACTTCTGCACACTCGGTCGGTTTTCCATTCGATCAAAATGAGCCTGACAATTTGGAAAAAAGGAAAGATCTAATTTAAATTGCCCCGCCCTTCGAAAGCACCAATAGAAATTGGTATCTGGTGCTGTGAGGTGATCAAAAAAATACTCTCTTCGATCGAGAAGATTTTCAGCAATCTCGAAACACTCATACACATGCACCGCCGCTCGTTTGCGAATATTTTCCTCCGTACCCGCAATATCGCACACCTTGGGTGGGCCATTAATAACACGCAAAAAGGGGTGAATACCGGAAGAACACCATGATATCAGTGAAATGGCCTGTAGCGAATCCCATGGATCCTCTGGAAGCAACCTAGCTCCCGGATATGTTTTTGCAATCCACTGCTGAATAGCGACATTTTCGGTTAGCTTGATACCGTCAACTATAAGTAATGGAACTTTATGTTTCGGATTGATTGACAAATATTCGGAAGACATATGCTCCTGTGCGCGGAAGTTCAGCGGAACCACCTCAAAATTGGCGCCAGCTTCAGTGAGTGTAATGTACGGGGCTAAAGCACAAGTGATTGGGGCATAGTAAAGTTTAATTTCCATATGTACCTCCACAATTAAAATTTTATCTGATCTAAATTGAAAATGACCCCAAGAATAAATACATGCTTATCTTGGAATGAAAATGAAATTTTTGACATAATTACCGAGCTCACCGCGCCCGGCGTTAATCTGGTGATCAGCAACCAAAAATTGATTTGTATTGCGTAATACTCCATCAATTAACGCAAAGCCGTCATAATCGAGAGACTTCATCATATCAAATACGTCCTGTACGCCATCACCTGCATGAGAAAACTCGTTTTCAACGAATAAATTGGGCCTGTCACGCAACAAGGTTTCCCTAGCCCCTTCAAGAACGGACATTTCGTGCCCCTCTACATCAATTTTTATGAACCCTATGTCTTTATAACCCAAATCATCAATGCGACTGCCTGGTACTCTTAACAAGTATCCCTGGTCCTCATCATATTCAATGCTGGCACCATTACTTGACCAACCCTTTCGACCTTTAGGAATCACCAATTTAGCTTCACCAGTTTGATTAGATAACGCCAGTTGGTGGATAGTCACGTTTTGATCAACAACATAGCGCAGGACACGCAATGGCAAGGGATTAGGCTCAAAAGCATGTACGTGTTGCGAGTAACGAGACAAAAAATAGGTGAATAACCCCAAGTTAGCACCAACATCCAAACAAATTCTCTTAGGATCAACGATAAATTTTAAGAGGCCCATTTCGGGGTCAATTTTTTTTAAGTATTTATAGGACCGATACCGATAGTAACCCCGGAAAGGAACATACCGGAACTTAATATCAAGGCGGATATCATTTATATAATCTCGAAGATTTTCTCTGGGAAGGGTGATCATCGGTGCCAAGTTTCTTCAATAATTTTATGTCCACTAATTTAACACAAATTTTCCAGTCGTGGCAGATTAGAAATTACTAAATTGCACTCTCTTATCATTGGTTGAAGCCGACGCTCGAACCCGCTATCAACAAGATCTCTAATTTTTATAAACAATTCCTTTTAGGAGACTACTAATGGCCCAAGCCGAAGCAAGACATATTCTGGTTGATACTGAGGAACTTTGCGAAGACCTGAAAACAAAAATTTCAGAAGGCGCAGACTTTGCCGATTTGGCCAAGGAACATTCCTCTTGCCCATCCGGTGCGAGCGGCGGTGACCTCGGGTCATTCGGCCCTGGGCAAATGGTTCCTGAATTTGACAAAGTAGTATTCAGTGCACCTGTTAATGAAGTTCAAGGCCCGGTGAAAACACAGTTCGGATACCATTTACTTGAGGTTACCAGCCGTACCGATTAAATTTTTCAGCATCTAATGGCGGTATCATTTGGAAACATCGTATCCCGCCATTAGATCATCCACCACTTTATCGAGCGCGTCCCACCCAGCATGCTGATAGCTATAAAGATCCATTACAAACCCAGGGCCGGCATAGAACTTTTCATAAAGCATATGCCGCCCAGCAAATTCAGTTCCCAAAACGTCCCACGCAAGCCGAATTAACTTCATCCGCTCTTTAGCGTTTTGATCGGGTAACGACCAATAAGTTTCAAACTTTTTATAGACCTCAGGATCGTCCATGACCGATGAATCAGCGGGCATTTGTATAGGCCCACCACCCATAAGTTCTCGAACTATATCACAAATTTTAGAATGGTTATTTGAACACCAGTGCAATGCGGCATACATGAAACGTCTGTTAATTGTTACATAGCCCCCCGGCATTTTTTCGTAATCAAAAATCTGCCCACGAACCATTCCCTCTAAGTTGGCAAGGTGTGCTGCTAGTTTTCCCAAAGTGCTTTGAACCGCTGGTATAGCCCCAGCTTTATTTGATTCCGTCAGTTTATGTGCGATGCCCACAATAAGCCGTAATTTTTCTACAAACCTAATATTAGCCTGGTGATTAGCGAGGGAATGGCCAGGTGTTCGAAAATAGATTTCACGCGTCATCGCGACATTATTATGCAAGAAGACGCGTTCCCAAGGCACCTTAACATTTTCAAACAAGATTGCCGCATCTGTCTCATCATATCGAGCTGAAAGCGGTGCATCAAACTCACGATTTGACGATAGCTCGTATGGCTTACGTGACCAGATCGATACGCCATCGAGGTTAAGTGGGACAGCGCAGGTAATGGTCTCTGCTTCCTGCCCGGGCGGTACCGGTTGTAAGTTTCCAACCCACGTTTCATGACAAAAAACTGAACCAGTCCCAATCATTTTTAGTCCGTTGATCGTTACTCCCTTATCGTCTTCGGCCACCACGCGCAATGTTGGCGATAGAGTTCCTGCCGCCTCCATTTCAGAGCCAGCCCGGCGGGACCCCTGCGGGTTCGTCACAGCATGCGACATAAACAGATCTTCCCGACGCGCTTTTTCGTAGTAAGCACGAAGGGCATCGCCCGTGCCGTCCCGTAACTCATTGAATAATTTTGGTTGTGTAGCAAGACCCGATAGGTAACTAGGAAAATTGTCAGGGGAACGTCCCATGAAACCCTGGGTCCAAGCGGCAATACGCCGATGCGTTTCGTATCGCTTCTCGAGATCCGCTCGAGATTTTGGTTGAAGAAAATAGGTAGAAAACTCTTCGCTTCCTTCTTTGCTTACCATCACTTCTCGGTTTTCAGGAGAAGCCTTGCGATCATATATACCGGCTATGGTGTCCGCACCCTTGGCAAAGGCCGGGTGGGCCGTTACATCTTCAACAAGTTCCTTCCCAATGTACACCTTACGACCATCGCGAATGCTCTCGAGATATTGTTTTCCGGTTAACATTTTATTCCTCACATCGTAAACAAGAAACTCTTATAGGACCTAGACAAACACCAATACCCGTCATCAAAATTCGGGTCAGATTATAGACACCTTGTCACAGGAACAATTTAGTATGAAGGGTTATTGAAATACAATAATCCAAAAATTTGACCTTTTAAATCTGATAGCATTTGCAAAGGGACAGCATGCACAGCTAATGTTCCGCTCACGTATCAGGGGAGATGAGAATGACGCAAGGTCCTACAGAAAAACTCGCGAATTTTGCGGCTTCATTGACCATCAAAGAAATTCCTGACGAGGTCAAAGATTTTTGCAAAGCCTTGTTAACAGATGCTCTCGCTTGCGCTTTGGCAGGTCATCGAGGCGAAGAAACTAGCCAACTTTATGCCTTAGCGTCTGCACTAGGTCAGTCGGAAGAAAACAGCGTGATCGGCGGTGACCATCTATCACTTGCGGGAGCGACTCTAATGAATGGCTATCTAATTACGGCAGTAACGATGTGTGACGTCCACCGCCCAACGCTCACCCACATTACGCCGGAAGTTGTACCACCTGCCTTAGCCATAGGGGAGCGAGATGACCTTACCGGCGCGTCGTTATTAGTTGCGCTTGCAGTAGGCTTCGAGGTTACAACACGTGTAGGCATTGGCCTTGATTATCCAATATTCAGGAAAAGAGGTTGGCATGGGCCGGGCGTCATTGGTCCCTTTGGTGCTGGAGCCGCTGTAGGAAGTCTGAGAGGTTTTGATACTGATACAATGGCCCGGACATTCGGTTTAGCAGGTAGCCAATCAGCCGGAACATTTGCGGCCTGGGGCACACCAACCGTAAAATTCCACCAATGCCGTGCCGCCCTTTCCGGGATGATGGCCGCTTTACTTGCTGAACAAAACTTCGTGGCTACCAAAGAATTTCTGACATCCGATGACGGTGGTTTATATAATACTTATGCTGATGGTGGGCTGCCAGACAATGTAACATCCGGCCTTGGTAAAGACTGGGAGCTCAAACGAATTGCGCTGCGCCTCTGGCCTTCTGCTACCGCATTACAGGAGGTTATCACCTCGTTATTTAATGTAGTAGAAAAATACAACGTCTCTTTCGGTGATGTGGTCAAAGTCCGTCTTTATCTCAACCAGACACCTTTTAAAATGCATGGGGGGTTTTCTATCTACCACACGAAGTTTGAAGCCTTGCTATCGGCACATTATGTTGCTGGAATTTTCTTAAAAGACCGGAAAGTAACACTAGATCAATTCGAAGCAGAATATTATGAAAACCCAATCCTTAGGAATTTTGCTGCGGAGAAAGTTGAAATTTTTTCCGATAACTCCCTTAATCCTGGGCAAGCAATCGCGGAAGTAAACACTAAAGACGGAAAAACCCTCCGCGCCCGCTGCGATTACCCACTAGGTGCACCGGAAAACCCACTGACATCAGCACAACTAGAAGAAAAATTACGCCTATGCGCCGTTAATCGTTTGTCAGATAGCAGGGTCGATGAACTAACCAACGCGATTAAAGAACTCGAGAATTTCGAATCTATCCGCGAACTAATGAGAATAGTCCGAAGCAGTTAGCTAGCAAGGAAAAACTGGTTGGAAGGACGAGGCAAACCCATATTCTCTCGTAGAGTGATCCCCTCATATTCTTTTCTAAAGAGACCCCTATCCTGCAGGACTGGCACCAATTGATTAACAAAATCATCTAAACCTTCGGGCACGAAAGGGAACTGGATGGTAAAACCGTCGCTAGCTCGTGCCATTAGCCATTCCTCCATCTGGTCAGCTATCTCATTAGGCGTTCCAAGCAAGCAGAGACTTGAATGACCGCCAAGCCGTTGGGCCAGTTGGCGAACCGTTAGGTTGTCCTCTGTAGCAGCCCGAATGGCGCGCTCCCGGCTACTTTTCCCTGCATTAGTCTCAGGTATTTTTTTCGGCAGTGGACCATCAGGATCAAATTTTGATGCATCAGTTCCGAGTGCAATCGAAAGAGATGCAATCGCGCTTTCATAATGTACCAAGCTATCAAGCTTCAGGCGTTTGGCCCGTGCGGCCTCACGAGATTCTGCGATAATTACCATACACGCTGGTAAAATTTTCATATGATCCGGGTTCCGCCCTGCCTCTACCATTCGTTCTTTAATATCAGCATAAAACTCCTTACCAGCAGCAAGACTGCTCTGTGCTGTAAATACCGCTTCGGCGGTTTCAGCTGCAAGTTGTCGCCCGGCATTTGAAGCACCGGCCTGGACAATAACGGGATAACCCTGGATAGGACGACCGATATTGAGCGGACCACGAACTTTCAGGTATTTTCCCTCATGATCCAACACATGCATCTTTTTAGGGTCGAAAAAAACGCCACTTTCTTGGTCACGAATAAAGGCATCATCGGCCCAGCTATCCCAAAGACCGGTAACTACGTCATAAAATTCCCGCGCACGATTATAACGTTCGTCATGTTCCATCTGATCATCACGGCCAAAATTCTTCGACGCATTTGGGTTTGCTGTAGTCACAACATTCCATCCAGCCCGTCCTCCACTAATGTGATCTAGCGATGCGAAGCGACGCGCAACATGAAAGGGTTCATCATAGGTTGTAGACCCGGTGGCCACCAAACCCAAATTTTGGGTAACCATAGCCAGTGCGGGCAGCAACGTCATTGGCTCAAAGGAAGTTGGCGTCGAGGAGCGTTTGAGTGCATCCATAGGCATATTTAGGACAGCCAAATGGTCTGCCATAAAGAATGCATCAAATTTCCCTTCTTCAAGTTTTTGTGCAAACTGTACAATATGTCTGAAATTAAAGTTTGCGTCAGCATAAGCACCAGGATATCGCCAAGCACCTGTGTGAATGGTTACCGGACGCATAAAGGCGCCGAAATGAAGCTTTCGGTCCACTCCCATATCAAAATCACCCTTTTATTATCCCCGGTAAAATAAACATGTAACCGGCACAATTTTAAATATAAAGTGAAGGTAGTCCCGTAAGATTGAGAAAGCCAGTACCGGGATCTCCGTTAACTTCTCCTGTGGTGATAGACAAAGTTTAAAAATGAATAATACGCCCCCAAAAAGTCATAATGTTGGATGGAGAGACACGCCATCAGATCCTATAATTTGTTCCTACGAACCATTGATAATTTATCCATATTTTAAAGTTGAAATGGAATTTTTGGCATAATGTCTGAAAACTCTAGCGCCAAGATAGTCTACGTTTCGCACCCAGGGAGCGGGTTAGCACGTTCCAATTTTCCACTCGAGTGCCACGTCGAGGACGGTAAAATTATCCGATCACTACCATTTTATATACCAGATGACGTTCGGCTTTATGAGATTAACACTACCGAACGTGGAAGCTTCACCCGTCCCCGTAAAGAAGTCCAAATGCCCCTAGCATTTGCCGCTAAACAAAGAGTTCATGCCAACACCCGTGTTAAATTTCCTTTACTTCGAGATGGCTGGACATCAGAGAATATTAATAGTGCTGGACGTGGTTCCGATAATTTTTCTCGGATTAGCTGGGATAAAGCGATCGATATAATTGTAGGTCAGCTTGAAAGAATTCATGACAAATATGGATCAATGGAACCAGTTCTTGTCCAGGCTGACGGCCATGGGCAGAGCGGATACCTTCATTCCTTGCATTTTTGGGGTCATTACCTTTTCGATATGTTACGTGAAAAAAAGGGCTGGGGATGGTGGACCCAACAAGTCCGAAACCCTGATAGTTGGGAAGGTTACTACTGGGGAGCCAAACATGTTTGGGGATTCGATGATACTCTCGGGGAACCCCATCAAGATGCCGTATGGGATGACGTGCTTGAGCATTCTGAAATGGTTATATTTTCGGGTAACGACCCAGAGGCGACAGGCCTTGGTATGTCAGGCTCGACTGCCCTTGAAATGCCTAAATGGCTTAAAAAAGCCGGTATAAAAATCGTTGCGATCGCACCCGATCTTAACCATGCCGCGGCTGCCCATGCGGACACGTGGATACCTATTAAACCGAATACTGATGCCGCCCTTTATCTTGCGGTGGCATTTGTTTGGATACATGAAGAAACATACGATAAAGAATATATAAGGACCCACACGGTGGGATTTAACGCCCTCCAGGCTCATGTCCGGGGAAATGATGATGGCATAGAGAAAAACCCTCAATGGGCTTCAGAAATTACTGGAATACCGGCATCCGTAATTAAAGCTCTAGCGCGTGAATGGGCGGCTAAAAGAACATCGCTTTCGGTATATTTTGGGGGACCTAAGATACGTGGGACGCTCTCTCACCTCGCTGCTCGCATGGAAGCATACGTATTGGCTATGCAGGGTTTTGGTGCGCCGGGAAGGCAATTTCTTAGAACGGGGGCTCCGTCATTCTATAAAAAATCACTGGCGCAGGTTCCCCGTTACCCGGATGTTGATTTTCATGGGCTGGCTTTTAGTCCAATGATCGAATATGCGATTGGTCATGGACCCAAATCACCAGTATTTATTCCACGCACCCTCGCCGCAGAAGCCATCCAACAACGCAAGATAAAATGGAAAAGCACCACTGCCGCCCTGGCAAAGGCAGAAGATCAATTTACAAGTTATCGATACCCAGCCAGCGACGATGACCCTGGTATCCGGGTGGTGTGGAACGAGAATGGCAGTCAACCTGGAAGTTGGGGTCACGGCAATAATTGGCTAGAAGCGCTACGTAACGAAAGCCTTGACTTTGTCGTCGGTATCCATCCATGGCTGGAAAACGACCTGACCTACTCGGACTTGATCTTGCCAGCCCAAACGAATTACGAACACGAAGATCTTATTGTAGTGCAGCGCAGCGACATTTTTGCGATGTTCTATCAAGAGCAAGCGATCGAACCCGTGGGTGAGTCTAAAAGTGACTTCGAGATACACCGGATGATCGGTCAAAGGCTTGGCTTGGATGAAGCGTTTCCACCCGCGGATGATTGGCTAAAGTCATCCTTCGAAAAGACACTTGCATCCACTCGCGACAACCTATCATGGGACCATTTTAAAAATAAGAAACGTGTCATTTATGACTGCCCGACTTGGGAAGAGTGGGTTGATATCAAAAAACAGCACGGCTATAGCCGGAATACTGGCGGCCTGCACTGGTTCTGGAAAAACGGAAAAGGCTTAGAGACACCAAGCGGTAAGATCGAGTTTGTCTCAGAACGGATCGATAAGTTCGATCCTCATAGCGTTGAGCGCCCGCCGCTCGCTAAGTGGGTCCCACATTCAGAACAACCCCAATCAAAAAAGGCTCAAACTTACCCTCTGACGGTGATGTCCAATCACCCCAAATACCGTTTCCATGTTCAGGGCGATGATATCCCGTGGATCCAAGAATTAGGGAAACTAAAAGGCCCGGATGACTATTTTTATGAGCCTTGTTGGATACACCCCGAAGATGCGACCGTGCGTAATATTGAACATGGTAATATAGTCATGATCCACAACAATAGGGGAGCCATCTTATGTGGCGCTTTGATTACTGAACGGATAATTCCGGGGGCGCTATCTATCGATCATGGTGCCAAGATAGACTTTGTCAGATTGGACAACCTGGCTGTTGATCGTGGGGGTTGTATCAATCTAATTGCACCGACAGTCCAGGAAAAGTATGAGAAAGGGTCGGAGATCGATATTCCGGAAATGAACGTCAGTGGTTTCTTGGCAGAAATTGAAAAGATCGATCATACTCGTATAAAGCCGAGTATCGGGGTTAATTTCGACGCTTTGGTCAATAACAGCAAACCGGAAAACATCGGATGAGCTATCGTAATTTTATGATCGACGTCGATAAATGTACTGGTTGTAATCTCTGTGTTGTTGCTTGCAAGGATGAACATGTCGACAGCTCTTACACACCCTGGACAAAACCTCAACCAGAGGAAAAACATTTTTGGATAAAGGTCGCGGCGTTGGAGCGCGGAGAAATTCCTCGTGTGAGAGTTAACTTCTTACCAACAATGTGTCAGCACTGCGAGGATGCGCCCTGTATAATCGCCTGCCCGGAAGGTGCTATCAAAACCCGAGGCGATGGATTAGTTTGGATTGATGGAGATTTATGCACCGGGTGCGGTGACTGTCAGCCCGCCTGTCCGTATGACGTAATCTATAAGAATGATGACCTTAATATCGCTCAAAAATGTACTGGTTGTGCCCATCGTTTAGATAATGGGGAAAATCCCCGATGTGTTGATGTTTGCCCTCACGAGGCAATCACCTTTGACCAAATAGATGCAGCGAGCGGGCCGCTCGAGACTTTACACCCTGAATATGAAGCAAATCCTCGGGTTTTTTGGCAAGGACTCCCAAAACCCTGGATTACAGGATCACTATTAAATACTAAAACGGATGAAGTTATTATTGGCGCATCTGTAGAGGTTACTGACTTGAAAGACGGCAGCAAATCAGAGACCAAGTCTGACGAGTTTGGCGAGTTTTGGGTAACAGGCTTGAAGCTAGATAATGATTATCGCATAAAAATTTTTAGGGCCGGCTACAAAGACTTTACTGCGAGCATCTTTTTAGACACCGAAATGGATATTGGAGCAATAGATTTACCCACTTCGTAATTTCTAAGCATTTATTCGGAGCTTTATCCCTGTTGAAAATGTTTAGTTATACCGTCGCCCGGAGTTTACCTTCCTCTGCCATCATTTCATCCTGACAGGCCTCCGCGTACTTCGATTCTGGATCTAAAACTACAGCGATAGAGCGAACCTTCATATGTTTTGGATCGCGTCCGGGCGGCATAGTCCCCTTATCACGTAAATCAGTCGCCGCTTTGCGTAACCGATTACGCGTCATAACAATACCATAATCGCACTGAACAAGGTTTTCACGCGATCGATCGACAATAAATCCCATCGATTCTTGGAGACTAGCGTCCTGCATTCCAAACCCAAAGACACCAGAATAAGTTTCCCCGCGTTTTTGAGCCTCTCGATCTATCATATAGTCATTTTCTTTATTTTGGACTGGCCGGAATGTCCCCGGTATATTTTCGGTGTGAACGCCTTTGCCATCGAGGCATGCCTGGCGTTCCTCCGCTGTCAGAGGTCGGTTTGGATGATAATCGTAACTCCATGTCCAACAATAATTATCATTGATAGGAACCCAAAAATGACCGTGCTGAGGGTGGTCAGCCCGTGGCGGGATCATCGTGAAACAAGGCATCACCCATTGGGTAATTCGCCAGTAATGCCTATTGTCTTCAGCATTACGACGAGCGCCTATATACAAACCCCCATCAGATGGCGAAACTTCAAAAAATGGCTTCAGGTCACCTAAATTATAATTGTTGGCTTTTGCCCCTTTAAAGAGAGGGTCTCGCTCTAATTCTTGCGAATGTAAAAAAGATACGTGGCTGGAGTCGATACCCCCTTCAAGCGCCTGCAGCCAGTTACATTCCTGAATACGCTTGGTCGAAACTGTTTGTTCTGGAGCAACTGTCGCGAATTCCCACTCCGGTTCGGGTGGAACGTTTCCAGGGTCGCCCATATGCGTCCAGAGAATGTCTCCCACTTTAATTAGGGGGTAAGCCTGAAGTTTTACTTCTTTCCGGAACTCGCTGTCTTCTGGTTCCGAAGGGATTTCCACACACTGACCGGTCACATCAAATTTCCAACCGTGATACGGACAACGAAGGCCGCATTCTTCGTTACGAGCAAACCATAGTGACACACGCCGATGGGCACAAAATTCCTCCAAGAGCCCATAACGACCCTCAGTGTCACGGAATGCTATCATTTTTTCACCGAGCAGCTCGCAGCGCACGGGCGGGCAATCATTTTCAGGAAGTTCTGATGCGAGCATCGCTGGAATCCAGTACTGACGAAAAAGTTCCCCCATTGGGGTGCCCTTGTCTGTCTGCGTCAGCATGTCATTAACTTCCTTGCGAAGCATAGCCTCTCTCCTATAAAAACAATTCCCTACCTTACGACAATTTTAAATATTGTCCTACTCTACGCCACTTATATTTCCGGCAAATTTTGGTCTATTTTACCGATTTTAGGGGTTTTGCGCCTAGCTCTAGACTAATCAAATCTATTGTTAGATGCCTGAACCAACACCCTATTCTGACGCTGGCGCAAGGTAAAAGATTAGCTATGTCCCGTCAATGGTTTGAAGAGGCTCACACTTTCACAAACGTTGACATGTACTATAGCAAAGGGCAGAAATTTGTGTTGAAATTTAATAATCCTGAATCTTTTAGAAAACAATGCCAGTAGTAGAAATAGACGGAATTGAAACTCGCTATGAAGTCGTAGGCAATGGACCTGCTATTTTAATGTACGCGCCTGGTGGGTTTGATGCTCGGTTGGAGCAATGGACCAACCTTGGTGTCTACAAACGAATCAAACTACTAGACCACCTGCCAAATAATTTTAGGTGCATTCTTTTCGATCGCCGTGAAAATGGAGAATCCGGTGGACGAGTTGAACAGATAACCTGGAAGCACTTTGTCAAGCAAGGTGAGGGCCTTCTGGATGAATTGAATATTGAAAAAGCACATATTATGGGGGGATGTATGGGATGTGCGCCGGTTGCCGCTTTTGGAGTAGAGCATCCAGACCGTGCCCTTTCGATGATCCATTATTGGCCGGTGGGAGGAGCAAAATATCGCATAAGTAGTCATCAGCGTTTCGCACAACATTTGGCCTTTGTCGAAGAAAACGGTTTGGAAGCCGTAGTGGGGCTTGTGCGAAGTCACAACAAAAATTTCTCTGGCGACCCCAGGGGGGGGCCTTGGGGACAACCCATACGGAACTCTGATGAGTTTGCGAGGACCTATGCCAGTTTAGATATTTCACGATACCTTCTTACCGTCACATCAATGTATCGCGGCTTATTTGATCGTGACACAGCACCGGGAGCAGAACCCGAAGATCTAATGCTTATCGACATGCCCACCCTAATTATTCCTGGCAACGACGATTTTCATGCGACTTCTGCGGCCCGATATTTAAATGAATGTATCAAGGATTCAGAATACTGGGATGTACGCGCAAAAGATCAAACGGAAGAAAACGCTCCCAAACGAATTATGGATTTTCTTGATTCTATCGCCAACTAAGATTGGTTATGATTATTTTTCACTTTATTTTTCAGGAATAAGATTGCCGGGACCATTAATGCCGCTTTTGCCCCAACGTTCTGGATGTCCCCGTTCATATTGCGGGGGATAAGGTATAAAGGCCCCAACTGCTCGGCAGCGTGCCATAGCCATTTTGGATTATATATTACCGGTCTTGCTAGAGCGATCGTGTCTCCCTGTCCGTCAAATAAAATCTTTTCAGCATAGGATAGGTCATTGATCTGACCGACACCTATAACCGGCATTTCAACCGCCGCTTTAACGACTTCTGCAAAACCAATGTGATACCCTTGTCACACTTCTATCTTTTGAGCTGGGTCCAGCCCCCTGCTAGATACATGGATGTAGTCACACCCTCGGGAGTAGCATCTGAAAAGTTTTTTGAATTACATAAGAAACCGCAGCGGCTGAAAGGGGTTTTGGAGCAGGCCAGCGTTGAAGAAATAGCCTACCCAATCCTAAGGTTCGCGTCTGATGAGGCCTCCTTTATCACCGGCACAATTATAATGGTCGATGTTGGAAAGTCCGCAATGTAAAACCAAAAAAGGCCATTCCATGGGGTAACAAGAGGGCTCTCCTGGCAACACAAAAAAATGGCCGATAATGTCAGAAAACTAAATGCAACCTCTACTCGAATGCGCGATTATCAACAATTTCCTCATAACTGGCGTTGGCCATTGTCATGTCCCAACCAACAGTCCAGTTGTACGTGTCATCCCAACGTTCTCGCGTATATGGCTGGGGCGGCGCGTGCAATAACCTTTGGTGCCGGAAGTCCGAAGCTTCTAGCCTACCACCAGTTTCATTAACAAAATAATGTACATAGGGCGTCGGATCGTTTGCTAACACTTCACAAGCTCTTGCCTGTGCACGAAACATGGCTGCAAGAGTTGGCCCATCAAGATCATCACCTGCCGCTTCAGCGCGGGTTGAATGCGCCTCCATTAAAATTCTGAAGCCCTCTTTTTCTGCAACACTAATCCAAGGCTCCATCAAACTCACCCCGGCAACCTCTCCCTTTCTGAGCGCTTCAATCCTTTGGGGCATTGATCCTGCGTTTGTTACCTTGACGTGTTCCTTTGCTAAAAAACCTTCAATCATTTTCAGCGTAACAAAATGTGAGCCGTTGTTGGGAGTTACTGCAATTGGCTTTCCCTTAAGCATTTCGGGTTCGTAGATGTCCGAATCCGAATTAACCACGATAGCAAATTTTGACATTGAAGCGCCAAGAGAAACTATTTTTCTCGAGCGCAACCCACCAGCCTCTGCTTCAACTGCACGTTTAACAATACCCCATTCGCACATGCGAAATTGGTCAATACCGCCCTCGTTATATACGGAGTCGAGGGGTCTCTCAAAAATGGAGTCAAACTTCACCGTATGCGACGTGGAAACCTGCGCCATACCAGGTGTTGTAACAAAATCAATATCAAGACCTTCATCCTTGAAGAACCCTTCATCACGAGCAACCAAAACTGGTAGATCATGCACGGCATTCATAATCGCCAATTTTACCGGTGTACCATTAACTGTCATTTTTTCCCCCTATTTATCTTTTGGATTAGAGCCTACTTTATTGAGATAAAAACCCTAACCACTATCACCAAATATATAGTACCAAAAGGAAGTTTCTATCGCCAATTAGTTCCAAACCACCAAAATCTTGCGATTAAGACCATACCTAAAGCTCGAATTAGCAACAATCAGCTTCGCCATCATCTTCCAGTGAAGGTAAGAGCCATTTAATCGGCACATCCTCCTCTGTCACTTCGCATACCCTTAAAAATATTTTTTGTCGATATCTTATATCATTTTTCCAGAAAATAATGTTTGTTTCAAAGGGCGGAAACCCGGGTTTTTGAACAGGGTCTTCAGAAACTAAAATTATGTCATTCAACCCAACCTGAAACCGACTTCTGAATATCGTCTCCACGCGCACAATTTCATTGAGATTATCCCCATTTGCGGTGAGGCGCCTAAACATTTTAGAATTCCTTCTTTATCTAGAAAATGACTCTGTGAGGACATATCCAAGGGCGACAATAGGACAAATGTGTCGTCCCACCTTGCCTGCACCCTGCCGCTTTGATAGTTCTTAGTCAACGTTATACAAGGGAGATTTGAGTGTGGCAGAAAAAGTAAATGCAGCGGTCCGTGTTGCCCCCCAGGTAACCGAGTTTCGCGAATACGAATTGCCGGATATCGCACCGGAAGCGGCCTTATTAAAGGTCGAGGTCGCGGGAATTTGTGGAACTGACGTAAAGTTCTACTCTAAACCACCCTTTGAGGGCCCAGTCATAATGGGTCACGAAAACATTGGCTATATTGCAAAAGCCGGTAAAATCTTTCAGGAACGCCGGGGTCTAAAAGAAGGCGACATGGTATTTGCAGAGCACTATGTAGGCTGTATGGACTGCGAATGGTGCCATAAAGGAGAATATCGCCTTTGTATGTACACGGATTGGCGGAAATTCCCTGAAGGTCTGCGCTTTGGCTATACGCTTGCTGAGCGAGCACCACATTTATTCGGCGGATTTGCCGAATATATGTATCTACCATGGAATTCGGTATTACATAGGGTCCCAGATGGTCTTTCGGCTGAACATGCTGGCGTGGTCACACCAATGGCCAACGGTATTCAATGGGCGCTTTTCGATTGCGGTGTCGGCTACGATAGCCGTGTATTAATTCAGGGGCCTGGTCAACAAGGCCTCTGTAATACAATCGCTTCAAAGACCGCTGGCGCATCACTAATTATCGTCACAGGAACCAGCAAAGACACTAAGCGCCTGCAGGTTGCTAAGAATCTTGGGGCTGATGTCGTGATCAACGTCGAGGAAGAAGACCCACTTGAAAAAATTATACAAGTCACCAATGGTAAAGGTGTTGACGTATCACTGGATTGCACGGCTGGAGCCGGCACAATCCCTGTCCTGCTCGGTATAGAATCTCTCAAACGCAAGGGTGGTACACTGCAAATACAAGGAGAAGATGTTCAGGACTTTCCAAACTTTCCCCTTGGTAAGATTGGCAATAAGTACATCACAGTCAAAGCGGCTCGGGGCCACAATTTTGAAAGCTGTGAGCTTGCATTGAAACAGCTAAACACCGATCGGTATGACATCAGTCAGATAACTACTCACAAGTACAGCCTCAAAGACACCCATGATGCAATTAATGCCGTCGGTGGAAGCGGCGACGTAATACATGTCTCTCTTATGCCATGGCAATAGTTCGTGTCTGAAAGGGCTAACACGGATAAGAGAATACCCGTCACCGTTCTGACGGGATTCCTCGGGGCGGGGAAAACTAGCCTCCTTAACCGGATTTTATCTGATCTTTCAGGCAAAGAATTGGCTATTATAGTAAATGAGTTTGGCGAAATTTGTATAGACGGTGAGCTTATCGTGTCCGGTGACGAGGAACTCATCGAGCTTAGTAGTGGCTGTATTTGTTGTGTTGTTCGTGGAGACCTAATCCGAACAATCCGTTCATTACTAAAACAGAAGCCCCAACTGGATGGCATAATCATAGAAACCACCGGATTGGCAAACCCCAGCCCAGTCATTCAGACTATGATTATTGATAAGGTTATCTGCGGACAGTGTCGGCTAGATTCTGTCATCTGCGTCGTCGATGCCATACATATTTTTGGCCAACTGGAAAGTTATCCAGATGCCGCAGATCAAATTGCTTTCTGTGACCACATAGTTTTAAATAAAATAGCTGATGGATCAGTACCCAAAGAAGAAATAGAGTCTGCCCTTCGTCAATTAAATCCACACGCAAAAATAAGTCGAACCAACTATTCAAATATTCCAGCTACCGCTGTAACTAACCGTTACGGATTTGATCTCGAACTAATTGACGAACAGTTATTACACTTTAACGAAAACGAAGAAAATGTTCACAAACACGATAACACCAATCATATCGACCGAAGTGGGATTACCAGCGCGTCACTGACTTACGACAAACCTTTAAATGCAGAAATGCTTGAAGAGTGGCTTCAAAACCTTCTTTCAAGATACGGAAATGACATTCTAAGAACCAAGGGCGTATTTCATATTGCGGGGGAGGATCGGAAGCTTCTGGTCCAGGCAGTGCAGATGATGATTGAAGGAGATTTTGGCAGTGAATGGGGACAAGGGGAACGACTGTCCCGTTTAGTCTTTATTGGGCGTAACCTAGATATTGAAATTTTGGCAAAAGGGTTTCAGTCCTGCCAGAAAACTATTGCGCCTTAAATATATAAAAAGCAGATTTTTTCTATCAGCATTATATGATTTTTCTAATTTTCGTGATGGAAGTATTGAAAGAACAGGGAATTAATTGATGACCAGAATACCACCACTAAGCAGAGAAGAAATGGATGAAGCTCAAGGAGCAATATTTGACCGGATCGTTGGAGAAAATGGCCGAGTTGGTTTTGGACCAGCTATTGGGTATGCATATTCGGGACCTGTTTGGGACCTCCACAATTTATCGAGCTCGTTTCTGCTGGACTGCCCAATAACTAATGCTCAAGTCAGGATCATCTCGCTGATGACAGTAAAATATTGGAAAGCCACCTACCCCTGGAGTGCGCAAGCTAAAACAGCTATGGGCGCGGGTCTTTCTAAAGAAATTATAGAGGCTATTAACCTCGGCACTCAACCAGACTTTGATAATGACGATGACGCCATTGTTTATACTGTAACAAGAGAGTTACTTAAGACCGGTAACTTATCAGACAAAACTTTCAAAACTGCGGAGCAGGCGCTTGATAGAAAAAAACTTGTTACTATTGTCCACACTATCGGCCATTTTTGTACCACCGCTATGATGGCAAATGTTGTAGGCTGCAATCCACCAGATGAAGCAGTTTCAACCCTTAAAAAATAATCAAATGGGGAAATTCAAAAAACCTACGTATATTCTGCATAACAAAAATGGTATTGGAAGGATCTTCTTCAGTCATTAAAGTTTTCACGCAAAGTTGAGGCGCTATATTCTTTTTTTGACAAGCCCCGCCTTTGGAGCTCCGGCACAACTCTCTCAACGAATTCCTTGATATTTTCTGATGCGTGAAAACCCCGCGCCAATATAAAACCACCGTTAGCACCCGTTTCAAAATGTATCATTTCGAGCTTATCTACTATCTGTTTGGGTGTGCCTTCAGCCACCATAACACGCTGCGACATATAATCCCGGCCAAATTCCCGTACCGTCATTTTTGGGTCTGTTGTTTTCAAAAGTTCATCAAAAGTCCCAAGGTTACCCTTCTGCTCGCGTACCATGTCAGCAAAATCAGCTAAAGTCATATTGAGCTCAGCCACTGAAAAATCAACGCCAAACCATTGAGACATTTCTATCAAACCACCTTCAGGAGGAATAGAATCGAGAAACTCTTTTTCTTTTGCGCGGGCCTCCGACCGAGAGTCCGCAACCTGAATTCTAACCGACCATAAAATACCTAGGTCCCGCGGTTTGCGTCCGAATTTAACCAGCTTTTCGTCTATAGCTGTTCGGTGCTGTTTCATGCTTTCAACCGTGCGGCGTGTGCTAAACTGTAAATCCGCATATTTTGCCGCTAAATCCATGCCGGGGCCGGACTGCCCTGCCTGAATAATCAAAGGTCTTCGCTGGGGTGAAGGAAGCGCTGGCAATGGCCCTCTGACATTAAAATAGTCACCTTTAAAATCGAGCCGATGAACTTTTTCAGGATCGAGGAACTCGCCGGTGTCTCGGTTAAGAATAACGGCCTCCGGCTCAATACTATCCCACAACGCACAAGTGACCTGCAGAAATTCCTGCGCACGTCGATACCGCTCATCATGATCCATCATTTCCTCAAAACCCCAATTCATCGCCTCCCATTTATAGGCAGAGGTAACAGCATTCCATGCTATACGGCCACGAGTCACATGATCCAACGAGTTAAACATCCGAGCACAATGAAAGGGGTGATGGTAGGTGGTCGACATTGTAAGAGCATAACCCACCCCTTCGGTTAACCTTGCTAAAATGGGAATCATTGGTGTCATGTCGTGGCGTGGCCACTTTACCCCTCGACTGACGACAGCATTATAGTTGCCCCCAAAGTCCTCGGAAGTCCCTCCGGTATCGCCAAAAAATAATAAATCCATTCGACCATGCTGAGCCAACTTGGCAATGTCTTCATAAAATTCTGAGGTACTGTAATAGTCATAGCCAACCCAAGACCCAGGAATTTTCCATAGAAAGTCTGTATGGAGAAACGAAAGGTCGGCTGCAAGATGGATTGTTTCACGTTCTGACATTCGCTTAAACCTCTATATTTTCTTGCCATATTTGGTTGAAATTAGGCTCATAATGTTAGGAGGGGAGAGCGGCAGTGAATTCGGCTTTACATCGTATTTCTTCAAGGCAGAAGCTACTGCATTTGCCATAAGGCCTCCCATAGGAAGAATGCCACCTTCACCACCGCCCTTTATCCCCAAGGGATTGACCGGCGACGGAACATCTTCAAGCATTATAGCGCGTATATTTGGAAAGCTAGATGCTTGCGGTAACAAATAATCAGCAAGTGTTCCAGTGACTAACTGCCCATTCTCGTCGTAAATTAGCTGCTCTAGAAGGGCACCGCCTAAGCCCTGAACCATCGCACCAATCGCTTGCCCTTGTAATGTCAGCGGGTTAACAATCCGTCCGACATCTTCAACTAATAAAAGATCAACTAGTTGAACTTCTCCAGTCATGCAATCTACTGTTACATGCGCCGCAGCTGAACCGCCTGCATATGTATGTTGATGGTTTTTGAATGTTTGTTCAACGGCAGGAATATGTCTGGCAAGCTCTGAAAATGAAATGGGTTGTTTATTCCCAAAACACGCAAAGCCATCGATAATTTCTATATCATCAACGCTACACCCCAACTTCTGAGAGGCAGTTTCTCTAATTCGTTTCGTGAGTGTTTCAACTGTAAGTAAAATTGCTGAACCGCCCATAACCGTTGAGCGAGAATGATATGATCCGAAGCCCTCTTTTAAAAAAGGGGTGGATCCATGGTACAAATTTATTTTTTCAATTGGTAATTCCAGAGCATCAGCGGCGATTTGCGACAAGACTGTTAATACGCCCTGCCCCACTGCCGTCGAGCCAACATAAATATTGACTGACCCATCATTCTGTATTTCAGCTTTAGCATTTTCACTTGGTCCTGCAGCACCGCCCTCTACAAAACAACCAATAGCAATACCGTGATGAAGGCCATTGATAAGTTTGCCATCGAATTTCTTCTTTTCTGACCACCCAAACTCACCTAAACAACGTTCAAGGGTTTTAATATAGTTGCCGCTATCAAAATTTTCTTTTCTCTCCACCGGACGAATAGTGGCAATTGAATAGGGCATTTCTGCTTCCGTTACCAAATTACGGCGGCGAAATTCCACTTTATCTATTTCAAGCTCTTCAGCCACAATATCAAATAATCTTTCACGGAAGAAATCCGTCTCAAAACGCCCCGGCCCGCGATAAGTACCAATTGGGGCTTTATTTGTAAGAATTGCATGGGACTTAATTTGAATATTGGGCACTCGATAAGGGCCCGACATAAACTGAGCAACGTTGCGCGGACTAATTGTTCCATTGGTTCGATAGTAAGCGCCAACATCGACCCAAATTTCACCCTTAAGGCCAAGAATAGTTCCATCGCGCTTGCAAGCTATTTGTATATCACAATCCATCTCTCTGGCATGGCCTGTAGTCAAAAGATGATCGCGGCGGTCTTCGACCCATTTTACTGGCCGGCCACTAAAACGTGCAGCAAAAGGTATAAGGAAGTCTTCAGGAAAGAACTCACCCCTTGCCCCAAAACCGCCGCCGACATGACTTTCAATCAAATCTATAGAAGATTTGGGTATCTCCATCATGGCGCTGAGTATGTTCCGGTTGGCGAATGGAACCTTAGCCGCTCCTTCAATGGTAAGGTGTTTAGATTTTTCGTCCCATTCTGCTAAAATGCCACGAGCCTCCATAGGTAAGGCAAGGTGCCGATGGCTTTGAAATTGTTCAGATCGAAAGTAATCTGCTGTGTCAAAGGCCTCGCCAATTTCACCCTTGGACGCCGTATACGTAATAGCTTTGTTACTGCCCCAACCAGGGAACAGAGGCGATCGATTTTCTTCCGCATCTCGACGATTAGCTACCGGTTCAAGACCTTCTATTTCTAAAGTAATTCTAGATAAAGCGTCTTCACCTATAGCTGTACTTTCGGCCAGTATAATCGCGACCGCTTCCCCAACATAACGTACTTTTTTATTTGCTATTACGGGTTGTCCTAGGGGTTCAAGTTCTTCCATTGGCATGAGGCGTAATGGCACCAATGGGATATTGTCTCCAATATCGCTTGCCAAAATCACCGAATGAACTCCCGGAAAATTAACAGCTGACGTGATATCAATGGACTTAATCACTCCATGGGCAATTGGACTTCGCTTTATGACAGCGTAGAGAACTTTTTCATGGAAAATATCGTCAAGAAATTTTCCATGACCTAAAAGTAATGTCGTATCTTCAAGGCGTTTTAGAGAACGCCCGACATAGACATTGCCACCTGCCATATTATTCAGTTCATTTTTATTTTTAGCATCCATTCTCGGCCACCGAGTTATTGGATAATAATGATGAAGGATTTCACGCTATCCTAGAAGATGCAACGCGGATAAGACCTACTCGGTACATCAGATATATCATCATAAAAAAAGTTATTGGAAAGAATTACTACCTAATAACCTTGGTGGGCCCGGCAGGACTCGAACCTGCAACCTGACCGTTATGAGCGGCCTGCTCTAACCAGTTGAGCTACAGGCCCCACCGTTTCTTGGTAACACTGGTGTATACACCCCTTTTTTCGCGCACCCGCTCTATCTGGTCAAGCAAACGCTGCTAAATTTCACTAAAACAAACCTATTAATACCTAAAAAAACACTCAAGGGTAATTTGCCGCACTTATAATATCATCAAGAAAGAAACGGTACAGACACGAGTAATTTAGGTTTAGGATATCATCCGACTTGTTCCAGCATCAAAAAACATTTAGAGGAAGAGCAACCGAAATGCCAAATGGCCAAAATCCTATTGATTTGAATAGCACTAATATCTTCGATATTCAGCGAACCATGCGTGCAATGCGGCGACTAAAGCCCGACCCCGTTCCCGACAAATTGATAGCACAAATTCTCGAAGCTGGGATCTCCGCTCCTAATGGTGGAAATTCACAGAATTGGCGATTTCTCGTCATAAAAGACCCGAAAATTAAAGCAACCGTTCAGCCATACTACAAACAGGCCTATCATGAGGTTCAAAAACCCCGTCACGATGCCCAAAAACCACAAGAACCTGGCCCAGCTCTCGAACAACATTTACGTAATGAGGCTGCTATCGAATATCTAACCAATCATTTTCACGAGGCCCCAGTATGGATTGTAGCATGCGCCAAAGGAGCCAATTCGGCTTCTGCATCGGCAGGTGCATCGGTCTATCCTGCTGTCCAAAATATGCTTCTTGCGGCACGCGCTTTGGGCCTTGGGGCTACTCTTACGGCAAGACATATTGCATTTCGAGAAGAGATTGAAACTTTACTCGGACTTCCCGACGACGTCACTTCATTTGCAATAATACCGATCGGTTACCCGATGGGTAATTTTGGACCGACCCGCCGGGTGCCTCTGTCTGATGTAGTAGTAGTCGACACATGGGATAATCCCTGGCCCGGTTGAATACATATTAGTAATTGAAAAGTAACGTGTTTTTCCGCCGTGTATGAATTTATCCAACTATTTAAAGGCCAAATTCCTCCAGAACGGGCATTTTGGACTTGGGCCGTTGCTGGCGGGCTGATCGTTAACTTTGCCACCTCTTTAATCTTTATACTGTTATTAAGCCATGGATATTCGATTATAGGAGCGATAATTGGTTACGGCTGCTCATTACCTTACAACGTGATAGTTTGTATAGGAGTCATTCGATCTGCCGCCAATTTGCAAAATACAAGGAGCGCATCAACTTCGTCATCTAAAGCCCGCGCATATGTTGCGATAACATTACTTGGCGGAATTTTGTTATCATTGATCTAACATCAATTTAAACATCGAGAAAACTTCTTAGAAGCCGTGACCGGCTTGGATGTTTGAGCTTCCTAAGCGCTTTAGCTTCAATTTGACGAATACGTTCGCGAGTTACTGAGAACTGCTGACCAACTTCTTCAAGAGTATGGTCGGTGTTCATACCGATACCAAACCGCATACGAAGGACCCTCTCCTCACGCGGAGTCAGGCTAGCTAACACGCGGGTTGTTGTTTCACGTAAATTACCTTGTATTGCTGCATCTAATGGTTGAACTGCATTTTTATCTTCGATGAAATCTCCAAGATGGCTGTCTTCCTCATCGCCGATTGGCGTCTCTAAAGAAATTGGCTCCTTGGCAATTTTTAGTACTTTTCTAACCTTCTCGAGTGGCATCCCCAAGCGGCCAGAGAGTTCTTCTGGGGTTGGTTCTCGTCCTATCTCATGCAGAATTTGGCGGCTCGTTCGAACCAGCTTATTAATGGTTTCAATCATATGTACTGGTATGCGAATAGTCCGAGCCTGATCAGCTATAGATCTAGTAATCGCTTGTCGGATCCACCATGTCGCATAAGTTGAAAATTTATATCCACGGCGATATTCGAACTTATCGACAGCTTTCATTAACCCTATATTTCCTTCTTGGATCAAATCCAAAAATTGAAGGCCCCTGTTAGTATATTTCTTTGCGATAGAGATGACTAAGCGAAGATTAGCCTCAACCATTTCCTTCTTGGCACGGGCCGCATCACGCTCTCCCCGCTGAACCTGAAGCACCAGCGCTCGCAGTTCCTCTGGCGGAATCCCAACATGGTTTATTACGCTTCCGACTTCATCTCGTAAATTCTTGATTTCTTTCTTATGTTTAGTTGTAAATGCCTTCCAACCTGGCTCCTTCCGCCGGGACATTGCCGCGGCCCAGCGTGGATCAAGCTCTCTACCAAAATAGGATTCCAGAAAACCAACACGTTTGACCTTACATTTAAGCGCAAGACGGAGAAGTTGACCCTCCGCACTCACCATTCGCCGGTTATTATCGTAAAGTTCCTCTACCAGCACTTCAATCGAGGTATTGTTAAACCTTACAGTTTGCAGAACCTCAACTAATTCCTCGTTAATCTTTTCCAATCGGCGTTCAGAAGGTTTCTTGAATTCCTGCCCACCTCGCACAGCTTCGATTTTCTTTACACGTAACCTTTCAGCTTTCTTGTACGACGATGAGATTTTAGCAAAAGTCTCGAGAACTTGTGGTTTGAGAGCTTCTTCCATCATACTTAAGGACAGGTTGTTCTCTTCAGAAGCATCCTCGTCTTCGTCTTCGTCTTCGTCTTCGTCTTCGTCCAAAGCGTCCCCATTTGCTTGAGCAAGCTTAATGGCAGACATATCAACTTGTTCATTTGAGGCGTTATAAGTCGCATCTAAATCTATAATGTCTCGAAGTAAAACTAATTCTTCTTTCAGGGCTTCGTTCCACCGCGCTATGGCGCGCTGCGTAAGAGGGCTAGAGCACAACCCAAGAATCATTTTGTCTCGACCAGCTTCAATCCGCTTTGCAATCTCAATTTCACCTTCGCGAGATAGCAACTCCACCGAACCCATTTCACGCAGGTACATTCGCACAGGGTCATCTGTTCGCCCTAGGTCTTCATCCCCAGTTTTTTTTGAATTAGCTGCAGTATTTTTCTCATTCTTTACTGATACTTCACCATCTTCTGAATCTTCATCATCAACAACATTGATACCTAGCTCATTGAGCCGAGACATCGTATCTTCAATCTGCTCCGAGGATACCTCTTCGGGAGGTAAAGCGGAATTCAAGTCATCATAAGTTACGTATCCCTTTTCTTTACCCTTCTGAACAAGCTTTTTTACGGCTGCGCCTGTTGCATCGATTAAGGGAGCATCCGCAACCTCCGTTTCACTTTCCGATGATTCAGCCGGCTTTGCTTTTGTTTTAGTCGCCATCAGGGTTTCACACTCCAAATAAATTTAGCCTAGTAAGGACTATTAAAATTCTAATCTTTTCTAAAGAGTTTGAAATAAAGAAAATGCACGTTAGTGTATCAACTCTTTATGCTAGTACCTATGTTTTTTTGAACATATTAAGTTTCCTGAGATTTTACCTCTGTTGTAATTTCTGGAAATTTCTTTTCTTGCTCCGCTTGATCTTTTCGTTGAACAGACAACATACATTCCTGTAAATTCACCCAATTTTCTTCCGTCGGTTCCAAAGCATACACTTTTTCTGCATCTGACAATTCGGCCCGCCGATTTTCCTCTAATATTCCGTCAATCATCTCAGTTATACCCTGACGAACTAATATAACCTCAGATTCAACCCGCGCGAATCCTGCATGGGTATAGACTTGGGGTGTTAAAAGGATTTGCACAAGTCCATCAAAACCCCTCGCCTGAAGGCGATTATGCAAATTTGCAGAATCAAGATCAGGTTCAGAGCCGTAGAGGATTAGAATTTCTTTTCGTAGTTTGTCAAGGTCTCCGTCAATAAATTCAAGCATACCAATGGCTTCAGCAAATTCATCTATCAAAGTCCAATGGTTTATCAAAGCCGCAAGTATAGCTTGCTCACGCCGCCGAGTTAATAACTCTGGTGCCGTGAGCGGTGGAGATGACAAATTAGGGCTCTCGCCGTATTGCCTTGTGCCAAGAAATCCTCCCCCTTTAGTGTTTTGATATTTATTAGTTATTACCCTTTTTTTGGCATTATCCAAGCCAGTGCGACCAAGATAATTTTGGCGACGACTATGGAATTTTAGATCTCTTAACCGATTACGGAATTCGTCTTGATATTGATACTGCACTTTACCATCTGCAATAGACCGAATGCGTTGCTCTAACCTATATTCTAAACCTGCTAACCTTTCTGGTGTATCGAGCTTATATCCGGCGGTTTCTAAATCCCAAATTATACGATCAAGAGGCCTGGCGGATTTTAATATCTCCTCCATAAATTCTGGACCCCGGCTTTTAATTATAGTGTCAGGATCTTCACCTTCTGGAAGCGTAACAAACCTCAAAGAATAACCCGGCTTTAGTAATGGAAGTGCGCGTTCAGCGGCGCGTTTAGCGGCTCTAACCCCGGCATTATCTCCATCGAAACATAGTATGGGCTCGGGGGACATACGCCAGAGTAGCGATATTTGTGTCTCCGTAAGGGCTGTACCAAGTGGTGCGACAGCCGCCCTAATTCCCGCCTGGTCCAAAGCTATGACATCCATGTACCCTTCCGTTACGACAACCCTATTTTCACTACGTGAAGCCAACCAAGCGTTTGCAAGTCCATACAATATCGTACCCTTATTAAATAAAGGGGTATCAGGTGAATTAAGATATTTCGGTTGAT
Organism: uncultured Rhodospirillaceae bacterium; assembly: GCA_964499275.1. Taxonomy (GTDB): domain Bacteria; phylum Pseudomonadota; class Alphaproteobacteria; order MPNO01; family UBA2964; genus UBA2964. The sequence continues at coordinate 31,555 of CAZCKO010000007.1, read as the reverse complement.
TATCACCGAGCGTCCGTGCTCCAAAAGCTATCACCCTTCCCCGGCTATCTGTAATTGGGAAAGTCACTCTTCCCCTGAACCTGTCATAGGTATTTTGTTCACGCCTTGCTGGATCGTCTGGCTTTATAAGCAAGCCACATTCGATTAGTTGTGCCTCGGAGATAGCTGAGCTGATAATCGACGTTTTCAACCCGTTGCGATTATCAGGAGCAAATCCCAATCGGAATTTGGTAATCGTTGCATCATCTAGACCTCGACTGGCGAGATAATTTAATCCCTCCTTACCTGATTGACTTCTAATATTTTGTTCGAAAAAATCACAAGCCTTATCCATGATTTCTAAAAGACCGGCCTTTCGTTGCGCGAATTCACGCTCTTTAGGTGACGTTTGGGGCACCACTAATCCCACCTCATCTGCTAGTCGCTGCACAGCTTCTGGAAATGATAGGTTCTCAATTCGCATGGCAAAACCTATGATATCGCCATGAGCTCCACAGCCAAAACAGTGAAAGAATCCTTTTTCCTCGCTAACGGAAAAACTGGGAGTTTTTTCGTTATGGAACGGACATAAACCTGTATGTTCGCGACCTTTGCGGGTCAACTTAACACGTCGCCCGATCAGATCAGCGAGCCCAATCCTACTCCGAAGGTCATCAAGAAATTGTGGTGGAAAAGGCATCCATCCTCAATCCATTTATTAACTATAAAGCTAACCTTATTCCACGCGACATACGGGTAACGGTCAAGCACCACCTAATATTTCTTTTAGGGCAGCACTAGCTTTTCCAAAGTCCATCGAGCCAGCGTAGTGCTCTCTTAAATGCAACATCAAACGCCCCATATCCTTGAGGTCTTCTGCTCCCAACTCTTTGATAGCATCATTTACGATTTTTCCTATTTCTTCATCATTCAGCTGCTCGGGCAAGAATTCCTGTATTATACCAATTTCCTCCGCCTCTTTTTGTGCCAACTCTGGGCGATTACCTTGTTGATACATTTTAATGCTTTCCTGACGCTGTTTTACCATTGTCTGGAGCACCTTCATAATTTCTTCATCCGAAATTCCGTCAAAATCGCTGGAACTTCTGAACGAAATATCACGATCTTTAATCGCCGCGAGAATAAGCCTAAGTGTAGAGACACATTCCGGTTTCTTGGCCTTCATCGCAGACTTCAAAGCCTGGCTGATTTCGTTGCGAAGCATTTTTTCGATATTTGTGGTAAATGGGAGGCGGCACACTACAGTATCCGTGTATATGAAGCAATAAAATTTTTATAAACAATTGAAAATCAATAATAAATTGGAGGAGTAT
>CAZCKO010000007.1:0-30142 GCA_964499275.1 uncultured Rhodospirillaceae bacterium | reverse complement strand
AAAAACGGACATACAATCGTGTTACGTTGACGATACGCGCTTACCTCCCTTAGTCTTGCTAACGGGACCGAGCATTTGGTGCGACTATGGAACAGCAATCATCTTTTTTAACAAATTACTGGCATGTGGCCGCATTATCAAAGGAGGTGACTAGGACCCCAGTTCCCCGAACGATCAATAACGAAAAAATTGTCCTGTTTCGTGACTCAAAAGGTGAGCCTGTCGCTTTGGAGGACCGTTGCCCTCATCGGCAAGCGCCTCTCTCATTAGGAGAAATAATTGGCAACGATATTCAATGCGGCTACCACGGGCTGACCTTTGATAGAACTGGTATTTGCATAAAAATACCAAGCCAGAAACTAATACCGAATGGGACAAAAGTACGATCTTACCCTGTTACCGAAAAACAGGGCTTTGTATATTTATGGACAGGTAACCGTAAACCCAAAAAAAATGAAATACCGTTCGATTTTCCTTTCATTGAAACACTTGGATTCAAAGGCAAATATGTCGTCCAAAAGGGTGATTTTGATTATCGACTCTTGTTGGATAATCTAATGGACCTAACCCATTTAAGCTTTACACACAAAAATACAATAGGCGCGGAAGGCGTAGCAATATCAGGCAACTCAAAAATTAAAAAAGACGGGGACCAAGTCGAAGTAAGTAGAGTAATGGAAGATATTACGCCCGCACCAACGCACGTAGAAGTAACTGGCTATAGTGGGAATGTAGACCGCTGGCAGGTCATAAAGTTCACTCCTCCGTGTTTTATAGAACTACACGTCGGTAATGCCAAAACTGGTACCGGTGGTATTACGGCCGTCCCTAAAGATAAGCTTATTGATAGGCGCACTCTCCATGTAGCGACACCCGAGACTAAAACATCTACACATTATTTTTGGGTGAGTGCATATCCAGCTGATTCGATGACGCCAAACCAGGAGAATTTAATTTATAACCGGACCCTAGAGGTCCTTAACGAAGATATTAAAATGATTGAGGGCCAGCAGCAAAGATACAACCCTGAATGTAGAATGATTGATATTAGTGAAGATGCAGGCCAACTAAGTATGCGCGCGGTCATAGAAAAACTCATTAAAAGAGAAAAAAAATTTGCGAATGACTTCTGATAAGGCCTTTATTATTTCTAAATTTAGATTTTTGTAACCATCAATCCCGTCGAAATCATATTGGCACAAACAAAACATTCACGCTGAAACGCTTGAAGTAACGGAATTCCGGTCTTATCTTTATAGACTGATCAGATTTGAACTAACTAAACATCGACCACAATAAAGATAATGGTTCTCGGTGTTTTATACTCACTTGTTAACAAAAAGGGGTGAACCATGGAAAAGGTTCCCATGACTTTAGACGGATTTAATCGACTTGAGGAGGAATTAAAACGTCTCAAGACAATAGAACGCCCTGAAATTATCAAGGCTATTGCAACCGCTCGTGAGCATGGCGACCTTTCAGAGAACGCCGAATATCACGCTGCGAAAGAGCGTCAATCTTTTAATGAGGGTAGAGTTAGCGAAATCGAAAATAAAATCGCAAATGCTGAAATTATAGACGTATCCAAGCTAAGCGGGGAAACCGTAAAATTCGGTGCTCGGGTAAAATTGATCGACGAAGATACAGAAGAAGAGTCAATATATCAGATTGTCGGAGAACATGAAGCAGACATAAAGGAAGGCCGCTTATCAATTACCGCGCCTTTAGCTCGCGCATTAATAAGTAAATCGATAGGTGATTCGGTAGAGGTCGTAACACCCAAGGGTAGCAAGGGTTATGAAATAATTAGCGTAGACTTTAAGTAGTGTTAGCCCCTTAAGTAACTACATTTCCATCAACTTCAATTGGAACACCCGGACGATGTGTTTTTGTTCTGATAGCCAATGCTGACTTTACAACGCTTACATTCGGGGCCGCAGTTAATCTACTTGTTAAAAAACGCTGATAGGTATCCCAGTCAGTTGCTACGATTTTGATTAAAAAGTCTGTTTCTCCCGCCAACATATGGCATTCGCGAACTTCCGGCCAACTCTCCACTAATTCTTCAAATGCTACAAGGTCAGCTTCAGCTTGACTATGCAACCCAACATGAGCAAAAACTGTGACACCAAATCCAAGAGCTGAGGGATTTACATTCGCGTGATAACCTAGAATACAGTTAGTTTGCTCGAGTGTTCGAACACGCCGTAAACAAGGTGGTGGTGAGATACCGACCCGGTTGGCAAGTTCAACATTCGTCATACGTCCATTATCTTGTAGGTCTTTAAGGATTTTTAAATCGATCCGATCGAGCTTAACTTGAACCATTGTATACCCCTCGACGAAATAAATTTTGGTGAAATTATATTATAAGTATGAGACATTATATTTCAACGGACCATAGACCCAAGTCTAATAAAAGATGCCGAAAGAAAATTTACTGCAAAAATCTACTAAATGTTGGGTTTTGACTGATGGTAAACCTGGTATGGAAAACCAGTGTGTAGCTCTCGCTGATAGCCTTGGGTTAATCCCGAAAGTTAAAAGAATCTCTGTTCGTACTCCATGGTCTTTCCTACCACCGCAACTGTGGGCGATTCCACTTAGTGCTCTAAAGCATAGAAGCGACCAACTTGAGCCACCATGGCCTGATATATTGATTTCAACAGGTAGACAAACGGTAGCGTTAGCCCTTGCGATAAAGAAATTTAACCCATCAACTTTTCTTGTACAGATTCAAAACCCAACTATGGCTCTTAATAAATTTGACGTCGTAATTGCTCCAAAACATGACCGGCTATCCGCTAGGAATGTGGTCAGCACTTTTGGCGCTCTACATGGGGTGACAAGCGAGCGATTAAAAAGTGCTAATAAAGAATTTACAGCGGAATATAGTGAACTTCCAAAACCATTAGTCGGTGTGTTGATTGGCGGTAGCAACAAAACATTCCAGTTTACAAAAGAAAAAGTAGAACAATTTGCGTTGATGCTGCGTGAGGCCGTAAACAGCAGCTGTGGCAGCCTAGCGATTACGCCTTCCCGGCGAACAAGTGAAAATAATTTGAGAATAATCAAAGAAACATTGAAGGATGTACCGGTGAATATTTGGGATGGTTTGGGGAAAAACCCATATTTTGGAATACTAGCTCACGCTGATACGTTCGTAGTCACAGGAGACTCTGTTAATATGGTATCTGAGGCGATTGCAACTAAAAAACCGGTTCACGTTTATAAAAACTTTGGTGGTTCTATAAAGTTCGACCGTTTTCACAATGAACTTGAAAAACAGGGGAGAACCAGGCCATTTACTGGTCAAATCGAGACCTGGGACTACGAGGGCATAGATGACATGACCACTGCAGCTGATGCTGTAAAAAAAGCATGGGATGATTACAAGAATTGAGATATTTTGTCATCACTATTAAGACAGTCATTGTTAATTTACCCGTTGTATAGGATTTCCCCAATGTCGGCGCTCGATCTCAATAACTTTAACGCCACGCCGCTGCAAAAAATTCCCTTCGATTTTATAATCGTTCCCTCCTTTATTAAATCGGATTTTGTTTCATCGATAAACCGGGATTACCCCCAGATCGCAAAGGCCGGCAGTTTTCCACTAGAAGAACTGGAGTTTGGTGGTGCTTTTGATTCTCTTATTTCCGAACTTGAAGGACCAGAAATGCGTTTCGCCATTGAAAAAAAATTTAATATTGACCTTCAAGATCGACCGACCATGATTACTGCGAGAGGACGTTGCCAAGCAAGAGACGGTAAAATTCACAACGATAGTGAAACTAAATTAATAACAGTGCTCATTTATATGAATACAGAATGGGACCAAGAGGGCGGTCGTTTGAGAGTGTTGCACTCGGAAAATTCCCTTGAAGATTTTGCGGCTGAGGTACCGCCTGTATCTGGGACACTACTCGCCTTTAGGAGAAACAACAGATCCTATCACGGTCACAAAACTTATATTGGAAAACGTCGTGTTGTTCAGATGAATTGGGTGCGCGATAAAACCGTTGTAAGACGTGAAAGACGACGCCACCGTCTGTCGGCTTGGTTTAAATCTATCTTTCCAATATCTTAAAATATAGAGAAAAAATATGCCGCTGAAGATAGAGACTTACAGCAATGTAGAAGGTGGAAATTCATTTTATAAAGCCATTAGCCACCCTCAAACGGCAAAAAAAATTAACAAATTAATTGAAAACTTATCTAAATCCGGACCCGTTGCGATATATGATCCTCTAAACTTTTTTATTGGGTTTGCAGAATTCTACAATTTATCAGAAATAAATATAAACAATTCTTTTGTCCAAACATTTCAAAGAATTGGTAGTGATTTAGCTGGTTGTAAAGCCCAGCCAATAACCGACTTACCTAACTCTTGTACAGGAACCCTGTTTATAACAGCTTTTGATTCTAAAATATTAAAGAAACAGATAAATCACCTAATTCCTTCCAATTGTAATGTAGTAAGTTTTGACGATTGTCGTTTGGAAGACCGGTTTCTGACCAACAAAAATAAATATCTGGATAACCTTAACTTCGCTACCAACTTTGCTTTCTTCCGTGATGAAGACGGAGCGCGGACCCGTCTTTCCACTGCGAACTATTGGTCTGGTTATGGTTCTCAAAATGTTGAACTGAACCTAACTCTATTTGGAGAGGACGGTAATGTACTCGCTGATTGGAATGAAACTATCGGCGATGGCAGTACCGCGGTAATCATTGATAGTCGTGATGTGCGTAAGAAGTTTTCTATTGGTGATTTTGTTGGCCAGCTTTTTATCCATGTAACTGGCATTGCCGGACACGACATCGTTAAATATGCATTAGATACCTGGGACGACTCCAAAACAGAATTGTCATGTACTCACGATGCCAACGCCTGGCCATCAAATTTATATGGTGGACTACCCGCACCCCAAAGAGGGGAACAAGTATGCCTATGGATCCAGAACTCTCACCCTAACCCGATTCCCCCTGGAGAGATCGGTCTCAATTTGATGGGAGATCAAAATGTTGTACGGCTGAATAAATGGGTTCAAGGCTTCGGAACTGAAAAGCTAATAGTAAACCAGTTGCTTCCCAATGCTCACTGGCCTCAACAAATTGAAGTACAAGCTGGCAAACATTTTGTCAGGCCTCGCTACGAGATTACTTCACCACAAAACGCACGCCGTATTGCACATGTTAATGTTGAACGAGACGATCTAAAGATTGACCCTGAGATACCCAAATTAGGAAAACAGATGGGAAAAGGTTATATTCTCCCCGCTCCCATCTTACCGCTCAAAGACTGGACTAGCTCCGTACTACCCTCACCAATGGCAACCTGTCAAAAAGTATTATCCGTTGCAGCTTTGATTTTTGATGCCTCAGGCGAAGAAATTTCTTGTTACAACTTTGGAAATTTATCGCGAAGTCATAAGACTTTTTTAGATATGAAAAGCTTTCTCAAAGATAAGCCAAAATTATCGACCGGATATGGCCATGTAGAGTTAACTTATGATTTCTCAAACGGGGGAGAAGCAGATGGTTGGCTGCACAGCGTCTTTCGTTATCAAAACATAAAATCAAACCACGTTGCAGAAACGAGCTTTGGTGCTCACATTTTCAATACAGTTTTAACCTATCGTGATGAGCCGCAGTCATACAACGGGCTGCCGCCGGGGCTTTCTACCCGGCTATTTCTTCGTTTGGGATATTCATCATTTGATACAATTTGTCATTTAATCTACCCCGCTTCCACACCCTGGCATTCCAAATCAAAGACTTTTCTAACTTTAATGGCCCCTGACGGGACTAAAATAGGGCAAGAAAAGGTTACGATACCATGTGGTGGGTCAAGACACCTTCGATACCATAGTCTATTTTGCGACGCGGAACGCAAAAAGGCCGGCGATGGAGCATATTTAATTGTTAAAGATTCGACATGCCGCCTTTTTGGATACCACGGTTTAGTGTCAGAAAATGGTGCGTTTAGTTTAGACCATATGTTTGGATTTTAGGACTTTAAAAAAAAATGAAAAAAGAATTTAGTACACCTGTTTTGATTATAGGTTCCGGACCAGCCGGATACACTGCGGCAATCTACACAGCCCGCGCCAGCCTGACTCCTCACCTAGTAACGGGTATGGAAACTGGCGGGCAAATGACTATTACAACTGACGTTGAAAACTACCCGGGTTTTGCGGAGGTAATTCAAGGTCCATGGCTAATGGAAGAGATGCAAGGCCAAGCATTATCGGTTGGAACGCAGATTCATACAGACCTGATCAATGAGATTGATTTTTCTACCAAGCCGTTCCGGTGCGTAGCTGATTCCGGCGATATTTATCTCTCAGAAACCGTAATCGTCGCAACTGGGGCACAAGCGAGGTGGTTGGGGTTACCTTCAGAAGAAAAATTCATGGGGTTTGGCGTTTCCGCATGTGCTACCTGTGATGGCTTCTTTTATCGAGATAAGGAGGTCGCCGTAATCGGTGGTGGCAATACCGCAGTAGAGGAAGCACTTTATTTAACCAATCACGCAACGAAGGTAACTCTAATCCACCGGAGAAACGAATTACGGGCTGAAAAAATTCTACAAGAACGTCTATTTGCACATGAAAAGATTGAGGTTCTTTGGGATACGGTGGTGGCGGAAATAATTGGTCAAGAAGACCCTTTGGGGGTAACAGGCTTAAAACTTGAAGATGTTGAAACTAAAGATATTTCTGACCTTAAAATAGACGGCCTATTCGTAGCAATCGGGCATGACCCGGCAACCAAACTCTTTATTGAACACCTCAACATGGATGAAGAAGGCTATATCATAACCGCGCCAGATAGTACAGCAACGAGCATCCCAGGTGTTTTTGCGGCTGGGGATGTACAAGATAAGAAATATCGACAAGCCGTCACAGCAGCTGGCACTGGGTGCATGGCAGCCCTTGAAGCCGAGCATTACATAGCTACCACTAATATAACTCGAAATGGTAGCGTAAAGCGAAAATCTGTTTAACGGCCGCTGCAAAGGAATTGAACGGAATGGATTGGGATAAGCTGCGAATATTTCATGCGGTATCAGAAGCAGGTAGCTTCACACACGCTGGAGATAGGCTAAACTTAACCCAATCATCCGTTAGTCGCCAAATTAGTGGACTAGAAGAAGAACTTGGCGTTCCCCTTTTCCACCGTCATGCTCGCGGTTTAAAATTGACTGAACAAGGTGAGACACTTTATAGGGCTGCCCAAGAAATTGCCGGAAGGCTGACTACTGCGGAATCATTAGTGACCGAATCAATGGAGCGTCCTCGCGGACCTTTGAGAGTAACAACGACTGTAGCATTCGGTTCAATGTGGTTGACGGAACGTCTTAAAGATTTTTTAGAAATGTATCCAGAAATTGAAGTTTCGTTAATACTTCGTGAAGATGAGTTGAATCTAAGCATGCGCCAAGCTGATGTTGCAATCCGTCTAGCTCCTCCACAGCAACCAGACCTAATTCAAAGGCACTTATTTGACCTGCGCCATGGTGCCTTCGCCGCTCCGGCTTACCTAGAACAATATGGAATGCCACATTCCCTAGATGATCTCGAAGTGCACCGTCTCATTGCATACGATGAAACCTACCACCCACCATTTACCAACATAAACTGGCTTTTGGATGCAGGGCTCGATGATCGATTTCAACGTAAACCTGTTATACGCGTCAACAACCTTTACGCAATGTATAGAGCTGCTGCAAATGCAATGGGTATAGCTTCCCTACCGGATTACATGGTTAGCCTGACAAGCGGCCTCATACCCGTCCTGCCTAAATATAAAGGGCCCGTTCACAAAGCATATTTTGTTTATCCGGAAGAATTGCGTCACTCGAGGCGAGTAACAGTATTTCGTGACTTCCTACTTCGCCGAATTGCAGATGATAAAAAATAACTCATTGTTTTTTAAATATAAATTTTACAGCTATGCATAAAATGCATAGCTGGGTTGCTTAATTAATTATAGTATAAAAAGATAAAACACCCTATTTATTCACCATCGTTGCTGACGTTTTAGCTAATGTCTGTAACACACTCTTTCTAACAAAACTCGTTAGCGAATTAGTTAGAAATGTGATCCGGATACAATATTCGGAAAAGGGTCCTCGGATCCTGCGTCTATTGACGTAAAGCCTCCCTGTTACCTTGCCGGGCCTAATAGGCCCGGCTTTTTTTATTTATTCAGCAAATCACATTCCTTTAAATAGAAGCATAGACGAATAAGCCGGAAAATCGTAAAAATATTTGATCTTAATTAAATCAAAAATTAGTTGAGAAAATTTATGATCAAGATTTCGCCAATTTCTGAGATTATGGGTGCGGAAATTACTGGGATCAACCTTGTGGATAAGATTGAGGAAGATACCAAACTTTGCCTGCGAAAGGCCTTACTTGATTATCAAGTTTTAGTGATAAGAGAGCAAAAATTAACCCCAGCACTGCAAGTCAAATTCTCACGCATTTGGGGTGAACTAGAAACACCGTCCAACATTAAGTACACAACAAAAGGATCTTCAAAGGTTATGATCCTCTCCAACGAAATTAAGCCAGACGGTTCAGCAGTAGGCGTAGTCGATGGGGGAGATTTTTGGCACTCTGACTCCTCACATATCGAAATTCCTTCAATGATTACCATCCTTCAGTCTATCCAAAACCCTCGACGAGGCGGCGATACGGAATTTTGTAACATGAAAGCGGTTTATGACTCTTTGCCCAAAAATCTAAAATTGAGAATTGAAGGTCACTACGGTATTCACCATGTCAGCAAAGTTAAAAATAAGCGGGTTACAATTTCTCCTGACCGACCAGGGGCTAAAAATTTTTATGAACTTCAAGCAAAAACGCTGCCAGCTGTCATTCAACCTCTCGTGTTAATCCATCCGGAGACTGGGGGGAAATCACTTTATTGTTCACCGCGGTTTACTATTGGAATTAAAGGCATGACTGAAGAGGATTCAGATCCTATCCTAGACGCTTTGTTTGAACGAATAACAGACCGCAAACGGCCGTACCATTACCGGCATAAATATAAAAATAATGATCTGGTTTTGTGGGATAATCGCTGTGTATGTCACCGTGCGGTAGGTGGATATGGATTGCCAGACATCAGGAGGATGCACCGGACCGTTATCGCAGGCATTAGCACCTACACCACCCAAAAACAAAGACCCATTTAGTAATATAAACTTTCTCCTCTGAGATTAGCGTATAGTCCGGAGACCTGCTCTTCATAACCGTTATAGAGCAAAGTTTTTACCTTTTTCCCCTTCCCGCCAAGAACGCGCTCTGTTTCTTGCGACCATCGCGCATGAGGAACATTGGGGTTCACATTAGCCCAGAACCCGTATTCCTGTCCCTGAACTGTTTCCCAAAAGCTTACAGGACGTTTATCCGTAAAACTAAACCGGACGATCGATTTAATTGATTTAAATCCATATTTCCAAGGAGCCACGAGCCGAAGTGGTGCGCCCATTTGTTTAGCGATTGGCTTTCCATAAGCACCTACACCAATTATCGTCAACTCGTTAGTAGCCTCTTCAATCGTCAGCCCCTCACGATACGGCCAAGGATACCAAAACTGCTTTTGACCCTTTGCAATTGCCGAATCCAAAAATGTCTCCATTACGACATATTTTGCTTTCTTAAGCGGCCTCGCAAATTTCACCAGATCCAGCATCGGGAAGCCTGTCCAGGGCAGCGCCATCGACCAAGCCTCCACGCAGCGGAAGCGATAAAGCCTCTCTTCTAATTGCATTTTAGAAATAAGTTTATCAGCATCAATTCGAATCTTATTTTCTACCATGCCATCAATTGTCACGGTCCACGGTCTTGTCTTGAGTTTTTGTGCATCCTTAGAAATGAATTTATGGGACCCAAACTCGTAAAAATTGTTATAAGTGGTAACGTCTTTTTCCCTACTAAGTGGGCGGTCAAGTTTATAAAAAGCGTTTCGTTTTGCTGGGAATAAATTTGAATTAGGCCGTTCTTTTGGCACGACGGCACTGCAAGCAACACTGGATCCCAAGGCCGTGAATATCGATGCGATACCCATCTCCTTTATCAGGCGCCGCCTATCTCTAAATACAGCGTCGGGAGTTACCAAGGATTCATGAATTTCCCAACTGGGCTTAGATCTAATAAGCATTAGCGCAGTCCTTTAAATTATATACTATGAAAAAAGACATATCATTTTAGATTTTTACGAAAATCTCTCCGAAATTTAGAATACCTATCCATTCTTAAATCCAGATGACAACCAAGTCGTAAAGTTTCCGTGCTCAATGGATTTGTTCAATTAAAGTGATTAATTAAATCATAAAGATTTTGAAATACTTACTTCAAGCAAAGCCCATAAAATTTATACTTTTAATTGGAGCCCGCACCCATTTCCTGTCTTTGTTCTTTCACTACTATATCGGCCTCGCGTCCTGAGAGCTCCTGTAAGTGGTCGAATTCAGATATAAATGTCGCAACACCCTGCGTCGCTGTACGAAGATCAATTATAAGATCATGGATTTCCGCCTGCGGCAATAAGACCGAAACAGTATCCCAGTTTGACCAACCTTCTTTAGTATCAAATCCAAGAATTTGCCCACGACGGCCACTCACCAGTCCATGGACCTTATTTGTAAATTCAGACGGTACATCAATATCAACTTTAAGAATTGGCTCTAATAATACGGGTGCGCATTTTGGCAAACCTTCTTTCATGGCCTCTCGAGCCGCTAACTTGAAGGACATCTCATTACTATCGACAGCATGAAATTGGCCGTCAGTTAATGTCACAGAAATATCTACCACTGGGAATCCCAAGATTCCTTCCGAGAGAAATTCACGTGCTCCAGCCTCAACTGCCGGTATAAATTGCTTGGGTATATTTCCTCCAACAACCGTATCAGAGAAAGAAAATCCCTCTCCACGTGATAATGGTTTGATATCGACGTGAACATCCCCAAACATCCCATGCCCGCCGGTTTGCCGTTTAAACCTCGCGTGTTGTGAAACTGTTTTTTTTATTGTTTCTTTATAGGGGACCTTAGGTTTCTGGGTTTTAGCCCTAACACCAAATTTATTTTGCATTTTTTCAATTGCTATTTTCAGGTGAATTTCTCCTTGCCCCTTCAATAATAGCTGATGCAATTCATTATCTTGTTTGTAGGAAAGTGCGGGATCTTCTTCGTTAAGCTTTTTTAGAGCGGACGTCAGCTTAACCTCGTCATCCCGATTTTCAGCTTGGATAGCAAATGAATAAACTGGCGTCAGTGGGCTAGGTATGGTCTTTACGTATTCGGGTGTTTTTCCTGAAGGAGTAAGGATATCGCCAGTCAAGACTTCGTCCATACGACCCAATGCGACAACATTACCAAGTCCCCCTTTACTTTCTTTTTTTTGTTGGTTGCCCATTAGTTTAAGTACACTTCCAACGCGGGTTCCACCCATATTATCTCCTTCGGAGACCGCGCCCCGCCAAATGCGGGTTATTGACAATTTCCCTGCCTGCGCTGCGTGTAAAGTCTTAAAGACATGAGCAACCGTTTCCCCTTTTGTTTCTATCCCTAATCTCAAGGCACTATCATCCGGACTGGGAGTCTCATGCCTTAGAGCCTTGAGCAAACGTCTAACACCGTGTTCTTGCTCTGCGGCCCCTAAAAATACTGGTACAATTAAACCTTCTTTTAAATCTTTAGACATTTGCTCATAAACTTCCTCCGTAGCCGGCACGACATCCTCAAGAAGTTTTTCAAGTAGTGAATCGTCAAAATCAGCTAATGCTTCTAGCATCACCTGACGTGCCATCTGCTCATCATCCGCAAATGCATCGGGAATAGAGATTAAGTCAGATGCTTCTCCGGGTTTATACTTATACGCTCGTTCACTCACTAAATCGACATACCCGGTATTATTTTCGCCATCGGCGATGGGTACTTGGCGCAGAACTAGGGGTAAATCAGAATTTGTCTGTAACGCTTCGAGAACAGTCTGGACTGGTTGTGTAGCGGTATCCATCTTGTTAAGAAAAACCATATGCGGCACTTTGCGAGATTGCAAAAATCGAAATAGAGGAGCTAAACCCACAGCACGTTCTACCAATGGTTCACAAACGATTACCGCAACATCAGCAGCAAGGATCGCATTGAAGGCTTCCTGAGCAAGTTCTATTGAACCTGGACAATCGACAAAAACCCATTCATCTCCCAAAAACTCTGTCTGCCCAATGGAGAGCTCAGTGCTACGCTGTCCAGCACGGGCTTCAGGTGTTGAATCACCAACCGCAGTGCCATCTTTAACCGATCCTTTTCGTGGGATTGCGCCGGTTGCGAATAAAAGAGATTCAAGAAGTGTAGTTTTACCACTTTGGTAAGGACCTACTAACGCGGCACACCTAGTGCCATTTGCAAGTGCTGCAGCCATTTTAACCTCCCTTTGGATCAATCCAAGCAATCCGGCAGAAACCACAAACAATCTTCCTATTTCCTCATCTATTCGAAAAAGAAAAGCCGGATTAAGATTATTGTCTTATTATGTGATTATGTTTCCAGCCTCAGTAAAAGGATGCAAGACTAAATTCCATATTATTATTATCGTTTTCTTGACTTTCTAAAATTAGGAGAGGGAACTGCAAAAACGTTGAATCCGTATACAGGCTTCTTTAAGAAGCTCCTCTGAGGTCGCATAGGAAATTCGAAAGTATGGCTCTAACCCAAATGCGGCACCTTGCACTACCGCAATACCCTCCTCATCAAGAAGTTCGGTAACAAAATCTGTATCATTTCTAATCACCTTACCTGATGATGTATGTTTACCAATTGTGCCTCTACAACTTGGAAAAACATAGAAGGCTCCGTCTGGAATACGACAAGTAATTCCATCAGCTTGATTTAGCATTTTTACAACTAAATCACGGCGTTTTTTGAATGCAACCAACCATTCAGAGAGAAAATCCATAGGACCATTCAATGCTGCGGTTGCCGCTGCTTGGCTTATTGAAGAAGTGTGGGTCGTACTTTGCGATTGGATATTATTCATTGCCTTAATTAATTCTATAGGTCCAGCCCCATATCCAACACGCCAACCAGTCATCGAAAAAACCTTAGAATGACCATTCAATATCAGGGTACGTTCATATAAAGAAGGCTCAACCTCCAATGGTGTGGTAAATACAAAATCGTCATAGGTGACATGTTCATATATATCATCTGTCATCAACCAAACTTTATCGTGTGAAACCAACACATCCGTTAGCTCCTTAAGTTCATAACTAGTGTAGGCCGCCCCCGTCGGATTACTTGGTGAATTTAGCAGTACCCACTTGGTGTTTGGTGTAATCACCTCTTCTAACTGACTGGGGCTTATTTTAAAGTTACGGTCTTCATGACCCTCGACAAATATTGGAACCCCCTCCGCCAATGTAACTATATCAGGATAAGATACCCAATAAGGAGCGGGAATAACTACCTCATCACCCTTGTCTAGGGATGCCATAAAGGCATTAAAAATCACCTGTTTTCCACCACAGCCCACTGTTATTTGATCTGGCGTATATGTGAGCGCATTTTCTCGTCTAAATTTTTCACATATTGCTTGGCGTAATTCTATGGTGCCCGGAACGGGGGTATATTTTGTTTCTCCTGCCACCAAAGCTGCAATAGCTGCCTCTTTAATATGAGATGGGGTGTCAAAGTCTGGTTCACCTGCTCCCAAACCAATAATATCCCGCCCAGCTACTTTTAATTCAGCAACTTTACCTGTTAGGGCATTAGTGACAGAAGGTTGAATACGCGACAATCGAGGGGCGACAATAGACATCGATGTTTTCCTAGCTAGATGTCAAAAAATGGCAGCACAATAAAACCGACTACCAAGAACTTGCAATAAAAACCATTACTCACGATCAATCAGTTCATCCAACATCCGGCGGGCTTGCAGAACTCCAGCATCCGCATTTATATCTACAGTGGTTTTCTCAGGTCCTATACGGTCCATGCGATCTTGTTGCGTTTCAATGATCTCAACATCCTCGCCGAAAGCTGTACTGGTAGCATCAGCCAGTCTTTCTGTCAGTAACTGCTCTTCTAGTCGAAAATTACGGGCATGATGCCAAAAATAGTGGGTAGAGCTTTTTGTTTCCGGGGTCAATGTATGATTCGAAAACATCGTAACCCCCTTGGACCTATTACCAGTTAAAGCACCCGTGCCTGCTACCGCGCAACCGACATCTATCATGAAATGTGATGGCTCTTGATAATGTATCAGTTGCCACCGATCAACTTTTTCATCGTCTTTAAAACCACCGGCCAGCTTAAACATAGCTGGTGCCGGCTCATCAAATATCCAGCGTTCCACATGAATTTTATTATTATCTTTTTTAACCTTGACTGGAAAATTTGCAACACCTTCAGTGCCAAGTGTTGATGCGTGCACATAAGCGACATGTGAAAGGTCGAGTAAATTATCTATTAGAAGTCGGTAGCTACCTTTTACATAAAAATAGTCTCCAACTGCAACCCAGTTAGGGTCTTTATTCCAGTGAAAATCAGGAATCAATGATTCATCTGCTAGATCAGGATCACCGGTCCATATCCAGATATATCGCCATTTTTCTGATACTGGATAACATTTCACACTGGCTCCTGGTGGAATTTGTTTTTGCCCAGGAACTGAAACACAAACACCATTCCTGTCAAATTCAAGGCCGTGGTATGGGCACTGGATACGACCACCAGTTATCCGACCACCTGACAAAGCCATATAGCGATGAGCACAGCTATCTTCTAGCGCCGTCGGTTTTCCCTCTAAATCACGGAAAAATACAATTGGTTCATCCATGATTGTTCGGGCTAGTGGCTTATCACTGATTTCGTGATCCCAAGCGGCAACATACCAGCGATTTTTTAGATAATCAGACATACCTTTACACTTTATGATATCACATTTAATACAAACAATCGTTCGATAGTATATATTATAGCCTGTATCTTTACATAGAGTTTACCTCTGGAAACAAATTTTAATTTGCCTAAATATGGACGAGACTGGAATTTGTTCGATCGCCATGCATATAAAGGGTAATGAGCACCATACTTTCTAATCGCCCCGCCACAGGATCTCCCGCGAACTTTAAACTCGTCTCAGAATATGAACCCGCTGGCGATCAACCACTTGCTATTTCTGAAATCATTGGGGGTATCAAAGGCAAAGAACGTGACCAGGTGCTACTAGGAGTAACAGGCTCAGGAAAAACTTTTACCATTGCGAAAGTGATCCAGTCGCTAGGCCGACCAACATTAATTCTTGCCCCTAATAAAACATTAGCTGCTCAGCTCTATGGCGAAATGAAGAGTTTTTTTCCCTATAACGCGATAGAATATTTCGTGTCTTATTATGACTACTATCAACCAGAGGCTTATGTGCCCAGAACAGACACATATATCGAAAAAGATGCCTCAGTAAATGAACAAATTGATCGGATGCGACACTCTGCTACCCGCGGATTACTGGAGAGAAGAGACATAATAATAGTTGCCTCAGTATCATGTATTTATGGTATCGGCTCAGTCGAGACATATTCCGAAATGACCATAACTTTGAAAGTCGGAACTCAAGTCAAACGTGACGTGTTACTTCGAAAGTTTGTAGAACTGCAATATCGACGCAACGATCAAAACTTCATCCGAGGCACTTTTCGGGTACGTGGTGATCTGTTGGAAATTTTCCCGGCGCATTATGAAGATCGTGGTTGGCGCTTATCTTTATTTGGCGAAGAGGTGGAACTGATCCACGAGTTTGATCCACTAACTGGTGAGAAAACGGGTGATTTGGAAGAAATTACTGTTTATCCAAATAGCCATTACGTGACACCAAGACCAACTTTACAACAAGCTGTCAAGGGTATTAAACAAGAGCTAAATACTCGAATTAAAGAATTACAAAAAGAAAACAAATTATTAGAAGCACAGAGAATTGAGCAACGAACCACGTTTGATTTAGAAATGATTGAAGCGACTGGTCATTGTGCAGGAATAGAGAACTATTCTCGATACCTAACTGGTCGGGCGCCAGGCGAGCCTCCGCCCACATTATTTGAATATCTACCTGAGGATTCTTTGTTGGTAGTAGACGAGAGCCACGTCACAGTGCCACAGGTTGGCGGGATGTTTAAGGGGGACTTTAATAGAAAAACCACCTTGGCAAATTTTGGCTTCCGCTTGCCGTCGTGTGTGGATAACCGGCCCCTGAAATTCGAAGAGTGGGAAGGGATGCGGCCACAAACAGTTTTTGTTTCCGCAACACCGGGGCCCTGGGAACTAAACCAAACAGGTGGGGCATTTATCGAACAAGTTATAAGGCCCACGGGTTTGATAGATCCGCTATGTATCCTACGGCCTGTAGAACATCAGGTTGATGATATTATGTCAGAATGTCGGGAATGTGCCTTAAAGAAGCAGCGTGTGCTTATCACCACTCTTACCAAAAAAATGGCCGAAGACCTTACTGATTTTATGCAGGAAGCAGGCATACGTGTGCGCTACCTTCATTCTGACATAGATACACTGGAAAGGATTGAAATTATTAGAGAATTACGGCTAGGCACATTTGATGTACTTATTGGAATTAATTTATTACGTGAAGGGTTAGATATTCCAGAATGCGCCTTAGTCGGAATTCTCGACGCAGATAAGGAGGGCTTTCTGCGGTCACGAACCTCACTCGTTCAAACCATTGGCCGCGCCGCACGCAACGTCGAGGGACGCGTAATTTTGTATGCGGATAACATGACAGGCTCCCTTGAATACGCTATTGAGGAGACAAAACGAAGGCGCGGAAAACAAAAAGAATTTAATTCGGTAAATAATATTACACCGGAAACAATCCGTAAAAATATTAGCGATATACTTCAATCGGTCTACCAAGGGGATCATTATACAATAGATACAGGTGATTATGAGCCTGATCAGTTGGTCGGTGATAATCTGACCAAACACATTCAGCACCTCAGACTTCTTATGAAAAATGCCGCTGGCGACCTTGAATTTGAGGAGGCCGCCCGAATAAGGGACGAGATCCATCGTCTGGAGACCATTGAATTGGGATTAAACGACACCTCACCAATGGGTCCAAAACGCCTCGCTGCTCGTATTCAAGCAGCTGAAGCTCAAAAACGCGGCAAATCTAAACACTCAGGAAGATAGTCAATGTAAATTGGAGGTTATAAGGCCACACAAAATTTAACTTAGTTAGGTTAAATTTGATTTTAAAAGATTAGGAGAATATAGAAAATTCGTTAATTCATAAAATTTGGTGGGATTAATAACCAAATAATTTGCAAATAAGTAAAATTTGCCTTGAAGCTAATCGGTCTATTTCGCATTGTGAATAAATGGTGGCCGAAATGAACAATGTTTTAATTACTGGTGCAGCACGCAGAATTGGGGCAGCAATTGCACAAGATCTCGCAGCGGACAATTGGAAAGTTGCAATACACTTTCAGAGTTCGGAAAAAAAAGCCACCAAATTAGTAAATAAAATAAAGGACGCTGGCGGTGAGGCAGTCGCGATCCAAGCCGATTTGGACCAAGACAACCAAGCGGAAGTGTTAATTAATGAAGCTACACAAAAAATCGGGACAATAACTTGTCTTATTAATAATGCCTCTGTTTTTGAGCTTGACACGATTGAAACGGCTACAAATGATAGTTGGCATCGCCATTTAAAAACTAATTTACAAGCACCTTTTTTTCTTATTAAACGCTTCTGTGAATTATTGCCGCCGGAAACTAACGGAAACGTCATAAACCTTCTCGATCAAAGAGTATGGAATCTTACGCCCCATTTCACTTCATACACTGTTAGTAAGGCCGGGCTTTGGGTTCTAACACAAAGTCTTGCCTTGGCTTTAGCCCCCCGTATTCGTATTAATGGTGTCGGTCCAGGTCCGGCTCTTCCAAGTCCGAGACAAACCAATCAACAATTTACCGAACAGTGTATTAATACACCGTTAAATCGTGGAACTACGCCGGCAGAAATTTGTCAGGCAATCAAATTCATTTTGGCCTCTCCATCGATGACCGGTCAAATGATAGCATTGGATGGTGGCCAACACCTCGGTTGGGTAAATCCAAATGATATTGATACACCCATTGAATAATGAAAACTAGCTACGTACCAGTTAAATAAAAGTAGGGGCTTCTAAAGGATAATAATGATGAGTGCAAGTAACTTTGTTCAACAAATCCAGCACAAAGATTTTTTAAAATATCGTCACGTATTCATTCGGGATTTAGTGCTACCTGCTCTTATCGGCATCCATAGACATGAAAAAAATGGCAAACAAAGTATTAGAGTTAACCTAGACATGGCCGTTCCGGAGCCATTGAGACCAATTCAAGATCGCCTATCCGATGTGGTTTGTTATGAGGATATAGTAAAAAAAATTCGAGCGATCGTAAATTCGGGCCACATAAATTTAGTAGAAACACTTGCCGAAAGAATTGCTGCAAGCATACTCATGGACAAAAGAATAGACATTGTAAAAGTTTGCGTAGAAAAACTTGATATAATTTCGGACGCTGCAAGTGTTGGAATAGAAATTGAGCGTAAACGCCATACGTAATTATTGGGTTAAACAATCAATTTCTTATTAACATAACCCTTTTCACATTAAATATTGTCTAGAATATAAATTTAAATATTCAGATTAAAAAAAATATTTATAGTATTTTATTTTACATATAATTACTTGGTAATACTTGGCATTAAACTTATTTAAAATCAATGGATTAACCGGTGCCTAATTATTAGGCAAACCGAAATAAACTCAATGATCGCAATAGGGTGGGTGGAAAGTGAATGATTTATATACATGCTTATCCACAAAACCCGTGGACAATTTCAATAGTTTTCATTTGTCAGAATATATTAATCTTATCCTAAGAATTAAAATGATAAAAATGCGCTTATGCAAAATTCTGAATGGTTCCCATGAGGGATAACTCCAAACATCCATTTATCACGACACCGTCTCTAAAAAAAGGGATGAAGGCTATAGCGGACGTTGTCAAAACTCTTACAACCGGTCCGGGCGTATATCGGATGTATGATGGATTAAACAACCTTCTATACGTGGGAAAAGCGAAAAACCTGAAGCGCCGAGTGGTAAACTACACTCGACCCCACCAACTCCCAGTTCGAATGCAACGTATGATTGCTTTGACACGGTCCTTAGAAATTGTGAAAACTCATACTGAGGTAGAGGCCCTTCTTCTCGAGAGCAATCTAATTAAAGCATTAAAACCGCGTTACAATGTGATGCTACGAGACGATAAATCCTTCCCTTATATATTACTCACAAATACCGCAAATTGGCCGCAACTAATTAAACATAGGGGTAAGCGCAACCAAAAAGGTGAGTATTTTGGGCCTTTTGCATCAGCTGGAGCTGTCAATGGTAGCCTCGCTGCATTACAAAAAGTATTTCCACTCAGAAATTGTTCAGACAACATTTTCTTAAATAGAAAACGACCATGCCTACAATACCAAATCAAAAGATGTGTTGCCCCTTGCGTAGGACGTATCAATACCAAGGATTATGCTTTAATCGTCGATGAAGCTCGGGATTTTCTAACAGGTGACAGTCGAAACTTGCAGAAAGATTTATTAGAGCGTATGGAGATAGCAGCCGAAAATATGGAATTTGAAAAGGCCGCTGTATACCGGGACCGTATTAGAGCACTTTCCCAAATTCAAGCCCACCAAGATATTAACGTCCAAACAGTAAATAATGCCGATATTATTGCGGGCTATCTAAATAGCAGTCTTGTTTGTGTTCAGGTGTTTTTTTACAGAAATGGACAAAATTTAGGTAACCGTACATATTTCCCGAAAAATACGAGCGGATTAGAACTTACCCAAATACTTGCCTCATTTATTGGCCAATTTTACGCTGATAAAACACCGCCGGAAACCATTTTAGTGAACACAAAAATACCAGAATGTAATTTAGTTTCTGACGCTTTATCGATCCGCGCAGACAAAAGAGTGAAAGTGACCCAACCTCTCAGAGGTTCTAAACTTACCCTAGTTGAACATGCCTATACTAATGCTCGCGAATCCCTAGCTAGGCGTTTAGCAGAGAGTAAAACCCAAAGAAATTTACTTGAGAATATTGCTAAAATCCTGAGAATGGATACCCCGCCGGATCGGATAGAAGTCTATGATAATAGCCACATTTCTGGAACAAATGCCGTTGGAGGGATGATAGCGGCAGGACCTAATGGGTTTATGAAGCAAGCTTACCGAAAATTTAATATTAAGGACAACAGTTTAACGCCCGGTGACGATTATGGAATGATGAAGGAGGTTTTGAGCCGGAGATTTAGACGTGCAAAAATTGAGGACCCAGATCGATTATTAGATAACTGGCCTGACTTATTGATCATCGATGGTGGGCAGGGTCAATTGAATGCTGCAAATGAGGTCATGGCAGATTTAGCAATTGACGATATTCCCATAATTGCTATTGCTAAAGGCCGCATACGGAATGCTGGGAACGAAAAATTATTCATGGAGGGAAGACAACCGTTTAAACTCAAACCTACTGACCCGGTCCTATATTATTTGCAACGCCTCCGTGATGAAGCACATAGGTTCGCCATTTCTAGTCATCGTACTAAACGAAAAAAAAATTTCAGTAGTTCTCCATTAGATTATATCTCCGGAATAGGAGCCAATCGTAAAAAAGCCTTATTATATCATTTTGGATCTTCACGGGCAGTAAGCAACGCTGGAATTTCCGACCTGGCAACTGTTAAAGGTATAAGCAAGCCTTTGGCAAAAAAGATTTATGACCATTTCCATTCAAATGATTAAGATATATTTCTTGTATAGTATAGCGAACCTATTGCTTAAAAAAACGGGCTCAGTAGAATCAGGTCTGACGAATGCCAAAAAATATTCCAATGTTATTGACATTATTCCGCATTGTAGCAATACCGGGAATAGTCGCCTTATTATATGCAGATACTCATCTCGGTCGTTATTTAGCCTGTGCCCTTTTTGGCATAGCGGCCATAACTGATTTTTTTGACGGCTTCTTGGCACGGGCGCTGGGCCAACAATCTAGGATGGGTCAGTTTCTTGACCCTGTCGCTGACAAACTGCTGGTTGCCGCCGCATTATTAATGATGACGGGCTTCGGGCAAATAAGCGGACTCGTAATTTTACCGGCAATTGTTATCTTATGCCGTGAGATAATGGTCTCCGGACTGCGAGAATTCCTAGCAGAAATTCGGGTGGGTGTTCCCGTTAGCACTCTTGCAAAATGGAAAACCACGCTTCAGATGTTTTCTATTGGATTTCTGATTGTAGGAGACTCAGGTCCTGAATTTTTAGCTACAAGATTTATTGGGGAATTTGGCCTTTGGGCCGCTGCTTTACTAACTCTTATTACTGGTTATGACTATCTCCAAACAGGATTACGGTACATGGAGACAATGGGTAATGCTAAGGCACCCTCTGAAACCAATACGGAAAAAAGGGAGGCATCCAAGAGGCCATAATTATGAAGATATTTGGATTCGTAGGCTGGAGTGGTACTGGAAAAACACGTTTGATTGTCAAATTATTACCGATATTGATCGAACGTGGGTATACGGTCTCAACAATTAAACACGCTCATCATAACTTCGATATCGATAAGCCCGGAAAGGACTCTTTTGAGCATCGTAAAGCTGGAGCGTGTGAGGTGATGATTGCGTCAGAGAAGCGCTGGGCGCTCATGCGGGAACATCGAGGCACCATTGAACCAAACCCGATCAAGTTAATAGCCAAAATGAAACCAGTTGACATAATCCTTATCGAGGGATTTAAAAAATATAAACACCCTAAATTAGAAGTTTACCGGAGCCATTTAGCAAAACCGCTTCTTCATCCAGAGGATCCGGATATTGTTGGAATTGCAAGTGACCAAGAACTTAAAGCAACTATAAAACGTCTGAATGTAGAAGATCTTCATGGCATTGCTGATTTTATCGAAAATTATTGTAGGCTAAAACAACATGTATCCCCAGAGGTTGTATAGAGATGGCCCAACTGAGTGATGACTGCTTTGCTTTTGGCGGTGAATTAATGACTACCCACGCTGCATTGATTAAGCTACGCGAGAGATTATCATGTATTTGCAAAACTGAGGACGTAGAATTAGAGAAAGCCCTTGGTCGGATCATAGCGGAAAACGTCGTCTCAACCACGGATGTCCCGGCATATGATAATGCCGCTGTAGACGGCTATGCCATTTTTTTTGACGATATTTCACAAACTAGCGATACAAAACTTCCAATAAACGGTCGGGTAACAGCTGGACACCCATTAAGAAAGGTAGCAGAAACTGGTAGCGCTTATCGTATTTTTACTGGCGCACCCATGCCAGAGGGCCCTGACACAATCCTAATGCAAGAGGATTGCCAAGTTGAAGGAACGAGTGTTGTTATTCCAAAGGGAATAGAAAGAGGAGCAAATCGTCGTTTCGCTGGGGAAGATATTAGGGTTAACGATACCATTATAACTAAAGGCCAGCGTCTTCGTCCCCAAGAAATTGGATTGGCCGCTTCCATTGGTAAAAATACTCTTACCGTCTATCGCCCATTGCGTGTTGCCCTATTCTCAACAGGTGACGAGATTTGTGATTTGGGAGCCAAACTAAAACCAGGGACAATATTTGATTCAAACCGTTACTCAATCTCAGCGTTACTCCATCAGTTAGGTTGCAATGTTAATGACTTAGGTATCCTTCCAGACAACGGCGATATCATACGCCGTGAATTAGACATCGCTGCATCAAAAAATGACGTTATTATTACTTCAGCTGGGGTATCAACAGGGGAAGAAGATCATATACGACAGGCAATCAACAAATTAGGCGCTATACATTTTTGGCGACTTGCCATTCGTCCTGGTAGACCTATTGCTTTTGGCCAAATAGGCAACACTCCATTTATTGGTCTTCCTGGAAATCCTGTAGCTAGTATGGTTACCTTTATGCGCTTTGCGCGGCCTGCATTATTGTTATTAAATGGAGCCTCTGAAATTGATCCAAAATTCTTTCGGGTACCTGCTGCGTTCACATATAAAAAGAAAAAAGGTCGCCGTGAATGGGTTCGTGCAGTGCTATCCATCCGGGGCGATGGCCAATTTCAAGCAGAAAAATTTTCTCGAAGCGGGGCCGGCATCTTAACATCTATGGTTGCATCTGATGGGCTGGTTGAACTTAGTGAGGAACTCACCACTGTGAATAACGGAAACATGGTGGACTTTCTCCCATTCAATGAGGTTCGTTAATGCAGTTATTATATTTTGGCTGGGTCCGTGCGAGGATTGGCATAAGCGGTGAAACTCTGGAACCACCCGCTAATGTTATTGATGTTTATGGTCTGATAGATTGGCTTAAAAAGCGGGGTGGTGGGTATCAAGAAGCCTTGCAAGACCCAACTTTAATCCGTGTTGCCGTAAATCAGGAAATAACTACTTTGGATACTCAGATCCGCCGTGGTGATGAGGTTGCGTTATTTCCACCGATGACAGGAGGATAGAAGACGTGATTAGAGTTCAGGAACAGGATTTCGATGTCGGTTTAGAACTCAGTAGAATGACTGAGAATAATCATGAGGTTGGTGCTCAAAGTGTTTTTGTTGGTCTCGTGCGAGATATGGCAAATAAAGAGAAAATCAGCTCAATGACACTCGAACACTATCCTGGCATGACGGAAAAACAGCTTGCCACCATCGAGGAAGAAGCACACAAACGCTGGCCATTAAATGACGTGTTAATCATTCACAGATTTGGTATATTAGAGCCTGGCGATCGTATAGTTCTAGTTGCAACCACCTCCGCTCACCGAACCGATTCTTTGGAAAGCTGTCACTTTTTAATAGATTGGTTAAAAACCAAAGCTCCATTTTGGAAACTAGAATCTGGCCCATTAGGAGAGGTTTGGGTGGATTCTCAAGAAAAAGATGAAAGAGCTTCTATAAAATGGGACACTGAAGATCCATAGTCCTCTAGTATCATTGTTTTCAAGCAGCCGTGCTATTTTGCCCCGTAGGAGTGCGAACCAATCGGTCATAATCTTCAAGCAACAATGTTGTAATAGGCCCAACCGTGAATTGCATTTCATCAATCTGACCAACCGGAGTAACCTCCGCAGCTGTACCAGTGACAAATACCTCATCAGCTTTAGACAGCTCTTCCGGCAAAATAGCCCGCTCAACAATTTCAATTCCATGCCCCCGAGCAAGATCGATGACTGATCGTCTGGTTATACCATCTAAGAAACAATCGGGAGTTGGAGTATGAATTACACCATCAATTACAAGAAAAACATTAGCACCAGTAGTCTCCGCCACTTGCCCTCGCCAGTCCAACATTAATGCATCATCAAACCCTTTTGCCTCCGCTGCATGTTTAGATAATGTGCAAATCATGTATAGACCTGCAGCTTTCGAATGAACTGGAGCACATTCTGGTGAAGGTCTTTTATAAGGCGCCCAGCTAAGTTTAATGCCTTTCATCCGGGCCTCTGGAGAAAAGTATGAAGGCCATTCCCAAACGGCGACCGCTAAATGAATTGTAGATTCTTGAGCCGAAACACCCATCATTTCGCTGCCACGCCACGCCACGGGACGGACATATGCATCAGCATAGCCTTGCGCTTCAACTGTCTTCAACGTGGCTTCCTCAATTTCTTCTAAAGAATAGGGGATGACAAAGCCCAGAGTCTCCGCGGACTTGATCAGCCTTTGAGTATGTTCTCTTAACTTGAAAACGCTTCCATTATAAACCCGCTCCCCTTCAAAAACACAACTGCCGTAATGGAGTCCATGACTTAAAACATGAAGGCGAACATCGCGCCATTCCTTCAGCGCTCCGTTAAACCAAATGTGCCCTTCTTGATCGTCAAAATTCAGCATGCCAGCACTACCAGAGTTTTTATGGCTGTTAAAAAAACGCTCAGCACCAAAATTTATGGTTGCTCTCCGTATCATTCACGGTCATATATGTCAATATGACTGACATAAAATCAGGGATTAACCCATTATTTCTTAGAGATGAAGAATTGAGACAAGGCATGGAACTAGTTTTTTATGCCTATCGAGACTTTACCGCAGAACCTGACGCAATTTTAGCGGACTATGGGTTTGGACGGGCGCACCATAGGGTGATTTATTTTGTTGGCCGCAATCCAAATATTACAGTGTCCGCCCTTTTAGATATTTTACAAATCACTAAGCAAAGTCTTTCGCGCGTACTTAGCCAGCTTGTTCGCGAAGAGTTTGTTATCCAGAGACCAGGAACCCGCGACAGACGCCAGCGGCTCTTAGAATTGACTGATACAGGAGCGGCACTTGAGAAAAAACTATCTCAGAACCAACGAGAAAGAATAGCCAAAGCGTATCGAGATGCTGGCGCTGAAGCGGTCGAGGGTTACAGAAAAGTCATTCTCGGGATGATCAACGAGACAGATCGGGCTAAATTTCTTAAACGGGAAGCATTTGTTAAAGAAACAAATGATAAACACGAACTTACAGAATAAAATATATTAATAGCCTAATTAGGCTGTATTAAATGCAGATGGTTGATAGGTCCGTGGCCGCTCCCAAAGCCAGGGGCAGTTTCTATAGCTTTGTGTAAAAACCTCTCGGCCTGCGCAACTGCGTTTTCAATGGTTAAACCATTTGCAATACCCGCAGCAATCGAAGAAGCAAGGGTACAACCTGTGCCATGGGTATGGGCAGTCACTATCCTTTCATTTTCATAAACTTGAATTCCTTCGTTGGTAATTAACAAGTCCCTAACAACAGAACCCTCCATATGACCGCCCTTAAGCAAAACAGCTTTAGGACCAATTTCAATTAGTTCTCGAGCCATCACTTCCATATCTTCCACCCCCTTGACGGTCCTGCCCAAAAGCGCCTCCGCCTCTGGGATATTTGGGGTTAACAGAGTTGCGCGAGGTACCAATCCATTTCGTAATATAGAGATAGCCTCATCTTGTAATAATGAAGCTCCACCTTTCGCAACCATAACTGGATCCACAACGAGGGGAATATCAGTTGCATACTGATCAAGTGCATCAATAACCGTTTCAATTACCGAAGAATCATGGAGCATCCCTGTCTTTATGCAATCAGCACCAATATCACTTAGAACCACATTTATTTGTTTATAGATAAATTCTGTCGGCACCGGCATAACATCATGCACTCCAAGGGTATTTTGGGCAGTCAAGGCGGTAATAGCACTAGAAGAAAAACCCCCGAGAGCTGTGATTGACTTAATATCAGCTTGAATTCCTGCTCCACCTCCAGAATCTGAACCAGCAATAATTAAAACACGACCAATCATCTTCAGATTTTACCCTGTTATCTTCTCAACAGCGGCACAGATGTCATTGACCACTTCCGATATTAATTTTTCATCTTCACCCTCAGCCATAACCCTTATTATCGGTTCGGTGCCAGACTGACGTATCAGTAATCTACCAGTCTTTTCTAGTTTTTGCTCTCCACTTTTTATGGCGTTTTTAACAACTTTGTCGTTTATCGGTGACGATCCCATAAATGGCACATTTTTTAAAATCTGAGGAACAGGGTCGAAAACTCGACAAGCTTCGCTGGCAGAGCTACCAGACTGCACAATGACTGAAAGAATTTCCAGGGCCGCCACCAAACCATCACCAGTAGTATTATGATCATTCAGGATAATGTGGCCGGACTGCTCACCCCCAACATTGAATCCATTTTGAAGCATATGTTCAGCGACATAACGATCCCCTACTTTAGTTCGGACCAATTTTAACCCCAAGTCATTGAGATACATTTCCAAACCGAAGTTAGACATTACTGTAGTCACAATTCCACTACCAAGAAGTCTATCATTTTGTTGCCAGGAAGCCGCGATTAAAGCTAAAATTTGATCCCCATCAATAATTGTCCCATTGTCGTCTGCAAGAATAATTCGGTCAGCATCTCCATCAAGAGCAATCCCTAAATCAGCGCCCTCTCTCACAACCGTTTCGCACATAAAATCTGCGTTAGTGCTACCGCAATCTTTATTAATATTGAAGCCATCAGGGGTCACACCGAGTTCAACAACATCACTGCCTAATTCCCACAATGCTGCGGGAGCCACCTTGTAGCCAGCACCATTTGCACAATCCACCACGATTTTCAGCCCATCAAGCCTTAATCCTTTTGGAAACGTATTCTTGGCAAATTCGATATATCGGCCCTCTGCATCTTCAAGCCGCTTTGCACGACCGAGTTTATTTGGTGACGCAAGTATTTCCGGTCTAGTTTTATCAATCAATGCCTCAATTTGCACCTCGGTTGAATCAGAAAGCTTATACCCGTCTGGACCAAATAATTTAATTCCATTATCTTCAAAAGGATTATGTGATGCAGAAATCATTACACCAAGATCTGCCCTCAGGCTACGCGTCAACATAGCGACCGCCGGTGTGGGCATCGGACCAACCAATATAACATCCATCCCCATTCCAATGAAGCCTGCAGTAAGTGCTGGTTCCAACATATAACCTGACAAACGGGTATCCTTGCCTATAACCACGGTATGACGATGATCCCCACGCGTAAAAATTTGACCAGCGGCCATACCAACTTTAAGGGCGATTTCTGCAGTCATGGGAGTAATATTAGCTGTCCCCCGAATACCGTCGGTACCAAATAATTTAGCCGCCATGGAATCTACGCCCTATAGAATCTATTAGTTTTTACCTGCCACATTGTCACTTATAAAGCAAACCTAGAGATTTAAAGTTATATTAATTTTAACCACATTTAATTCTCCCCCAAATCGTGAGCGCCTGTTTGATTGCAGCAACATCATGAACGCGATGAATTTGAACACCCTGACTGATGGCATGGAGAGTAGCTGAGATTGTTCCCGCCAACCGATCTTTTGTTTTTCCTGTACCAGTAAACCTACCAATAAAACTTTTGCGCGAGACACCAATGACGACAGGAACTCCAATACCATGCAAAATAGGCAGTGCATTCAAGATCGCAAAATTGTGATGGTCTAATTTTCCAAACCCAATTCCGGGATCGATTGCGAGTCTATCGCGCGGTATTCCCGCTCGTTCGCAAAGCGCCACCTTTCTTGATAGAAAATTAGCAATTTCATATGGCGGATCAAAATAATTTGGGCACCGCTGCATGGTTTTGGGGATACCCTGCATGTGCATTAGAATTGCGGACGCCTTTGCTTTCTTTACCGCTTCTATAGCTCCGATATCAGATAATGCACTCACGTCATTAACAATTTTCGCGCCCAACGATAGCGCAACACGCATTACACCGGCTTTTCTTGTGTCAACCGAAATCACGGCCTTCTCGTCAACGAGACCTTCTATTACAGGAGCAATGCGGTCAATTTCTTCTTGCTCTGAGATTGGATCTGCCCCCGGACGGGTAGATTCCCCACCAATATCGAGAATTTCTGCACCAGAATTGAGCAGCTTTTTAGCATGAGCAACAGCTAAAACATGGTTAGTAAAGCGCCCTCCATCATGAAAACTATCCGGTGTAATATTTACAACACCCATTAAAATCGGATGATCTAATGACAACCCGGCGAAAGAAATTCTTGGGCTCGACACAGATTTAATTAAGCGACCAATTACGCTTTCCAATTCGACACTATTTTCCGCACCCCAATTTGAAATTTCAGCAATATCTTCGTTTACCGCCAGAACACCCTCAGTTGATGGTATGTATAATTCTGCACGGGTGAAACGCCCCTCATCATTCAAAATCGGCTTAAGTTGAAAGTCGCCTTCCAATTCAGGAATAAACTCAAAGGTCTCCGGTAATACAGAGCTCTCTCTCTTGTTCATAAATTTGATAACTTCGTATCAAGAACCAGGCTGTGGTTGCGGCTCCAAGTCAGGTTCATCTCCATCTTTTTTATTATTAGTACCTGAAGTTGGGACGGAGGTCCGCCCTTTTTTATCCGGTGTCGGTTCATCGGGGTCGGGCCTAATGATTGTTTCACCGCGTAGCAAAGCAGCAATTTCTTCTCCTGACAGCGTCTCATATTCCAGTAAAGCTTGAGCTAGAATTTCAAGTTCATTTTGATTTTCTGTAAGAATACGCTCAGCAGTTACCATCCCAGTATCCACTATTTTTCTTACTTCTTCGTCAATCAATTTTGCAGTAGCATCAGACACGTTTTTCTTTTGTGCTACCGAATGACCCAAAAACACCTCTTCCTCATTATCACTGTAACGGAGAGGACCGAGTTTATCGCTAAACCCAAACTCTGTGACCATGGAACGCGCCATACTCGTAGCCTGTTTAATGTCATTTGCTGCTCCAGTGGTTATATTTTCATTCCCGAAAATTAATTTTTCCGCGATACGTCCACCAAAAGCCATCGCAATTTTAGATTCCAATTGAACCCTTGACATCGACAAAGCATCGCGCTCGGGCAAAGACATCGTAACCCCCAATGCGCGTCCGCGTGGAATGATAGTTACTTTATGTAAGGGGTCATGCTTCGGAACATGGAGTGCGACAATAGCGTGTCCGGCTTCGTGATACGCAGTAAGTTTTTTCTCATCTTCAGACATCACCATCGAACGTCGCTCTGCGCCCATCATAACTTTATCCTTAGCGTCCTCAAATTCTGCCATGGTCACTAAACGTTTATTACGCCGCGCAGCCATCAATGCAGCCTCATTAACCAAATTTGCTAAATCTGCTCCTGAAAATCCCGGTGTACCACGAGCTATCACTCTGGCATCAACATCAGGGGCCAGAGGCACTTTACGCATGTGCACTTTAAGAATTTTTTCACGCCCCAAAATGTCAGGATTGGGTACTACCACTTGTCTGTCAAATCGACCTGGTCTCAATAAAG
Source organism: uncultured Rhodospirillaceae bacterium (assembly GCA_964499275.1). GTDB lineage: Bacteria > Pseudomonadota > Alphaproteobacteria > MPNO01 > UBA2964 > UBA2964. The sequence continues at coordinate 176 of CAZCKO010000007.1, read as the reverse complement.
CAGGATCTAAGACATCTGGGCGATTGGTAGCTGCAATAAGTATAACGCCTTCGTTGGTTTCAAATCCATCCATTTCCACGAGAAGCTGGTTTAAAGTCTGCTCACGTTCATCATTGCCGCCTCCCAAACCAGCTCCACGATGACGACCCACTGCATCAATTTCATCAATAAAAATT
>CAZCKO010000006.1:0-57869 GCA_964499275.1 uncultured Rhodospirillaceae bacterium | reverse complement strand
TTAACGGAACCGATATTTGATGAATAAATAAATATTTCAGGAATAGAAAGCCATCTCCGTTGTGCATGGTAATCACGGATTATGAATCGAGAAATTCGTATTGGGTGGGTTGCATCATAACCGTCACGTATGGAGATTCTATCAGTATCCAAAGCCATTGCGGTTGTAAAAATCTTAAATGTGGAACCCATTTCATAAACGCCCAGGGTTGCACGATTAAAAAGTGTATCCACTTCAATATTAGCAGGGATATTTGGATCAAAATCGGGTAATGAAACAATACCCATAACTTCGCCATTCCTGACATTCATGACTATCCCAGCGCCACCGATCCCCTTAAATTCACCTACTGCGGAAGCAAGCTCCTTACGCAAAATATGTTGAATTCTAATGTCAATCGATAGTTCGAGGGGTCCCTGATTTTTTCGCAGTAGAGTATCCATATGGCGTTCGATACCCGCCAGCCCCTTATTATCTATATCGGTATGACCTAGGATATGAGATGCTAAAGTGGCGTTTGGATAAACTCTGCGCTCTTCGGTGTGAAAGTCGAGCCCAGGAATACCCAACTTATTTATCTCGTATTTTTGTCGTGGAGTTAGGTGGCGTTGGATCCATGTAAAGGGTCGATCTTGCGTTAGTTTTTGGTATATCAAATGTCGATCTAGGTTGGGTAAAACACTTGTCAGTTTATTAGTAGCTTCTCTAGCGTCCAATATAATACGGGGCTCTGCATAAAGTGATGCAGTTCTCAGATTAGTAGCCAGCAAGGTTCCGTGACGATCAACAATATCTGCACGACTTATATTAAGAAAAGCTTTACTAGACGATCGTGAGTATTGAGGTGGGCTTTTCTCCACAAACATTGTCACTCCAATTAGGCGACCCGTGACAACGATAAAGGCTACAGAAAAGATTGCGCCTGTAATAAGAAGGCGGCTCCTTCCCATTTCCACATTTGACGAAACAGGCGGGTCACGCCTGCGTTTTTTGGGAAAGAGGGGTTGGCGGCCGATCATTGTTCACGCCTTATTTTGGCGAACTGGGGGGGGACCTGATCGGCCGCCGGGGGATGAGTTCCTTCGCTACTTTTTTGGACAGGGCGCAACGGAATAGTTTCTAAAGGAATGGTTTGGGAAGCCTCAACAGGCTGGAGGTCGAGTAGACGCCGCCCCAAGTCTTCTAATTGGGAAGGCTGGTTCAGATAACTCCACTCGGCTTTCAGAACATGAGTAGCTTCCAAATTATTTAGGGTCTTTTCATGAATTTTGGCGAGCTTCTCCTCCATTGATTTGACTTCATATTTCAGGACAAAAAGCCCAATACCAGCAGCGATAGCAAGGAACATCCAAAATGAGGTGGCGCGCCGGATCATTTGATATCTCCGTAGCAATGCTGTTCCATTATCTGTGGCTTGGCATTGGTGCGCTCTGCAGTTCTAAGCCGTGCTGAACGTGCTCTCGGGTTTGTGATAGTCTCGGGCTGTTCAGGACGTATTGGTCTTCGATTTAATTCAATAAATGTAGAGGGACCTTTTACGGTTTCATTTTCTGGACTGTGACGGGACCCTTTAGAGGCTGTTGCCGACCGATTACGCAGAAATGTTTTGACAATTCGGTCTTCAAGTGAGTGAAAACTAACAACTGCTAACCTCCCACCCTCACAAAGCAGGGATTCCGCGGCGGTTAAACCCCTTTCAAGCTCACCTAATTCGTCATTAATAAATATTCTCAACGCCTGAAATGTACGTGTGGCGGGGTCGATAGTCTTGGCCCCTGGTCTAACTGGAGCAAAACAATCTCTCACGATCTTGGCGAGCTCTAACGTACGCACGATGGGGGATTTGGAGCGTGCCGAGACAATCGCGCTCGCGATACGGCGGGATTGCCGCTCCTCCCCATAATTAAATATTATATCAGCCAGTTGATTTTGTGGGGTTTCGTTGACTATATCTGCAGCGGTTGGTCCATCTATTGACATTCTCATATCGAGGGGCCCGTCGTGGCGGAAAGAAAACCCTCTATTCGGATCGTCAATTTGGAAAGATGAAACACCGAGGTCGAGCATTATGCCGTCGACTCTTGAAATTTTATGTGCGGCTAGCAGCTGGTCCATGTACCCAAAGTTTCCGTGAATGATTTTAAAGCGTCCTTCAAATTCTTTTGTAAGTGCTTTACTACGGATGCAAGCTTGTGGGTCTCGGTCGATACCCCATACTTCACAATTAGCTGAACCAAGTAGGGCTCGGCTATATCCACCGCCACCAAACGTGCCGTCAATATAGATCGCATGTGGATGAGGCTTGATGGCGGCGATAACCGCTTTTAGAAGGACAGGTCGGTGTGAGCCGACCATTAGGCTTCAGCCCTATTTTTGTTCAATTTGGCTCTGAGGGTTTTTATTGCATTGGTATGATTTGATTCGAAATTATCTGGTGACCAAATTTGGAAACGTGTGCCTCGACCAACGAAAGTAGCCCGGTCCGATATTCCGGCCTCTTTTGCTAGTAAACCCGGCAGTAAAATTCTTCCCTCTCCATCGAACGGTAGCTCGTGTGCCATTGCCATAATAGTATCGACGATAGTGTCTGTTCCGAGTAAAGCTTGTTCAAATTCACCTTCAGACAATGTCTTGTCTAATCGCCGTTGGTTCAGCTCTTCAAGAATTCTACGACCAAATACATCGATTGCCGGGTCTTTCAGGGAGGGGTAGGCGATAACGCCTTGATAACTGGCATCGGATAATGCAGCACGAAAAGGTGCTGGAACCGACACTCGACCCTTACGGTCAACCTTGTTTATGAAAGTGGATAGGAAAGACGTCACCCAAACCCCCGTTTTAAAATCCGCGGTGTCTCTACCCCTTAAGAGACCTCTTAACCGCATAGCATTCACAATTTAATCTATGGGCTATAATGGGTTATAATGGGATTTCATGGGATGTCAATGGAAACTAATGGTATGATTTGTCATTAATTAATACTCATTTTGGTCCTATTCCGTCATTTCATTACACTAAGTTGGGTTTTTATTCATAATGGTTGGCATATTATTAGGTACATTATTTTAATAATTAGGCAAAAGTTTGCACGAAACTTGGTTTTTTGAGGGATTTAAGCGCCAAGCAGCAATTGGTTTGTCCGTCTTACTAAAATCAGATTTTCGAATAGTCTGTAATATGGTCGCTTTCGAACATCTTAGAATCAAAATCCCTAACAAAACTATAAAACCAGACGACCTGTAAGCCGGGTTCTGTTCCTGTTTTACAGGAGATGGCTATTCATCTGGGGTGCACGTTACCGTGCACCTCATGCGACCCACCCGAGTGATGGCACGGAGACATGCCTTTGAATAAAAATCCAATTATCACCCCTATTCGGTCTTGCTCCCGGTGTGGTTTGCCCTGCCACCACTGTTACCAATGGTGCGGTGCGCTCTTACCGCACCCTTTCACCCTTACCTAACATCGCAAACACGAGCAGGCGGTTTACTTTCTGTGGCACTGTCCCTGGGGTTGCCCCCGCCGGGTGTTACCCGGCACCGTGTCTCCGTGGAGCCCGGACTTTCCTCCCACAGCAGGTTTCCCATATGCTTAGGGCAGCCATCCGGCCGTCTGGCAGGCTGAACTTGGACGTATAAGTTTTCTAGGTCAAGTATTCTTCGCGCTAACGGAGAGCAAGTGTGCCGTCTCCTTGTCCATAAAACCATCTATTTTCAAGGGGCGATAATGTCGTTGAAAAGCGGTGAGCTTTGCATGAAAAGATGAGTTCGGGTTGTAGCCCATCAAAGAGAGAATTTGGTTGGCTTCTTGATTTGATAATTTGATATCTAATTTTTTAAATTCTAATTTTGGCCAATAACCAATATTTTTTAATGCTAGTCTTTTCCACGGGAAAAGTTCCCCTGGGTCTACTTTCCGCTCGGGGGATATATCGGAATGTCCTAAGACGTTTTTCTTGGGTATTTTATGGTCCAATAGAATCTTAGTTGCGAGTTCGATAAGAGCTAAGATTTGAGGGTCAGGAAAATTTCTATAACCCCATTCATGGCCTGGGTTTTGTAGTTCGATGCCAATTGACTGGCTGTTGATGTCAGTTTCTCCCGCCCAATAACTAACCCCAGCGTGCCACGCTCGTTTTTCTTCCGGGACAAGGCGAAAAATTTCACCACTCTCATCTATGAAATAATGAGCGCTCACCTCTGACGCTTTATCACAAAGGCGAGAAAGCGAAACCTCAGAATTTTGCATGCCGGTATAATGTAAAATCAGTTTATTTATAACACTACCACGAGCTCGATCGCCAAAATTCGGGGATGGATAGTCTACAAATCTCATGGAATTTCTCTCCCGAAATTGCCCTTTCCTTAATTTCTAACGTAGCTTGAAATTAGGTTCAAGTTTCCAAAGAAATGGTTCCGAATTCCAACTCTTTGAGGTATGCCTATAGGATAATGAAGAAATTTAATCCGCTTTCTCCTACAATAATCCGGTCCGGCTGCCGTGACGGAACATTTGCTGGGCCAACCTCGGGTCATGCGCCGGGCTTTGTGCAAGCGAATATGGTGATCCTCCCTAAAGCCTACGCGAAAGATTTCGAGAAATTTTGTGTATTGAACCCCCAGCCTTGCCCTATTTTAGAAAAATTACCAAAGGGCAATTTTAAAACACAAGTAATAGCGTCCGGTGCAGATGTTAGAACAGACCTACCCCGCTATAATGTTTTTCTTAATGGCGCTCTTGTAGACCAGCCTTTTGATGTTACAGATTTATGGGAAGAAGATTTAGTTACATTTTTGTTGGGTTGTTCATTTATTGCTGAAGAAGCCCTATTGGAAGCAGGTCTTTTGTTACCGCATATTGCAGAAACTGGTTTTGTTCCGATGTATCGCACCTCAGTCCCGTGCAAAGTTGCAGGTAGATTTGAAAGTACAATGGTGGTGTCAATGCGCCCATTCACAGCGGAGGAGGCCGAGCGTGCCGCAGGTATTACTAAACATTACCCTATGGCACATGGAGCCCCACTGCATATCGGAGAGCCAAGTGTCCTCGGGATCAAGAATTTGGACCAACCCGATTTTGGGGAGCCTGTAACTATCAAGGATGGACAAGTGCCAGTATTTTGGGCATGTGGTGTTACACCACAAATCGCACTTGCCAATGCCAGGCCACCGCTAGCAATTACCCATGCGCCGGGTCATATGTTTGTTGCCGATATCACTTCGGTATCGACGCGGATCTAAACCGCAGAGTGAGTTAAGGAGATTACTAATGTTGCCAATGCCGATAGGGGATTTGAATTCCATTGCAGCCGAACTTGCAGAAACGGGCGATAGAGTGCGCGTGCTTTGGCAGCAACCCGAGTCATTGGCTTTTGTTGCTCGCGGTCGGGAATATCGGAGCGAGTTTCATATAGATCCGGCTGATGAGGTCATGTACATGATCAAAGGAGAAATGAAACTTCACTATCGGTTACCTGATGGAAAAGAAGATGTTGTGGTTGTAAAAGAAGGTTGCAGTATATACACGGCTGCCGGTATTCCACACTCCCCCCGCTTTCCGCCTGATGCGTTTCTGTTGGTGATCGAGCGTCAACGTAGAGAGGGTGAAATAGACAGGTTTCAGTGGTTTTGTCCCCAATGTGATCATTTCTTGCATGAAGAACAATTCGTCGTCAGTGATTACCGGTTAGATCCAGTTTCTAAAGCTTATAAAAATTTTTTTAATTCCTTAGAACGACGGACTTGTCGTTCATGTAAAAGTGTAATGGCCAACCCTTTTGAAATTTAAAGAGATTTTAAAATATGCCCAAGAAAATTATAACGTCGGCGAACACCCCAACGACAGGCTTTACTGATAAATCTACGCCGTCCCCACTTGCTCAGGGAATACGGTGGGGCAATATGCTATTTCTTTCGGGGCAGGTAGCGCTGGATCCTGAGACTAGGGAGATTGTCTCAGATGATATAGGAGAGCAAACGCGGCAAACGTTGAAAAACCTTGAGGAAATTCTCAATGAAGCCAGTGCGAGTTTCGCTAACGTTGTGAATATGCGTGTTTGCCTACGAAACGTAGAAGACTTTCCGAAATTCAATGTTGCCTTTACGGAATTCATGCAGGGCGAAAAAGTTACCCGAACCTGTATCGGCGGCATTCCTCATAGACCTAGGGTTAATGTCGAGATCGATTGTATTGTAATGTTCGACTGAGAGCATCGTTTAAAGGTCCTAGATGATGAAAGTAAAAATGGATGACGTAACAATTAGGTAATGAGTGAGTTATTTTGATCAATTTACTAAATGATCTAAAGATTTTATTGGGCGATCGGCTATCGACGGCTGAAGCGACTAGAATGCAATTCGCTAAAGACGAATCACACCACTCACTAAAAGCCCCTGACGCGGTAGTACACCCAATTTCTGAGGCGGAAATTTCACAAATTGTGAGAATTTGTTCTAAGCATCAAACGCCCGTAATTCCATTTGGCGCGGGAACCTCTCTTGAAGGCGGTATTGGGGCCGTGCATGGTGGTATCTGTATTGATATGTCGAGAATGAATAATATTCTTCGAGTTAATGACAAAGACCTGGATGCCATCGTGGAAGCAGGGGTTACTCGTAAGAAGCTCAATTCATACCTGCGTGATACGGGTCTATTTTTCCCTATTGACCCTGGTGCAGATGCGACCATTGGGGGTATGGCTTCTACTAGGGCATCGGGCACCAATGCAGTTAGATACGGCACCATGCGTGAAAATGTTTTAAACGTAAAAGCTGTTTTGGCAAATGGTGAAGTTATAAAGACAGGTGGCCGAGCCAGAAAATCGGCGGCGGGTTATGATATAACACGTTTGTTTGTCGGTGCAGAAGGGACGTTGGGGGTCATCACCGAGGTTACGGTTCGTTTGCATGGTATTCCAGAGTCGATCACCTCTGCGGTTTGTTCGTTTCCCTCTGTAGAATCGGCGGTAGATTGTTCTGTCTTAACAATACAATCCGGCATCCCGGTTGCTCGGGTTGAACTGTTGGACAAACTGCAGATGCAAGCATGTATCCAATATTCTTCTCTAAATTATGAGGTATCCCCTACATTATTTTTGGAATTTCATGGGTCGTTGGCAAGCGTTCGTGAGCAGGCGGAGCTAGTACAGTCAATAGCTACGGATTTTGGAGGGAAAAGTTTTCGATGGGCAGAAAAAATAGAAGAGCGCAATCAACTATGGCACGCTCGTCATAATGCCTTATATGCGGCACTGGCATTAAAACCGGGCGCGCAGGCCTGGTCGACAGACGTTTGCGTTCCCGTTTCTAGGCTTTCCGAATGTATAGAAAAAACACGTTTAGATATTGATAAAAGCTCAGCGACTGCGACAATTTTGGGGCATGTAGGCGATGGCAACTTTCATGTTATTTTCTTGATTGATCCTGAATGTCCCGAAGACTTTCTTAACGCACAACGGATTAATGAGCGTATGATCTCGCGTGCTATTGCTATGGAGGGCACCTGTACAGGCGAGCATGGCGTTGGTATGGGCAAGCAAAAATATTTGGAAGAAGAATTTGGTGATGCGTTGGATATCATGCACAACTTAAAGCGTGCCCTCGATCCAGAAAATATAATGAACCCTGGTAAAGTTGTAAGACTAACCAATTAAATTCAAAAATTAATAGATAATGTTGAGGGCGTCGGGAGACCCCGATATTTTCGAGTTTTTGAAAGGCGAGATACTAGCCTTTATTTTTTAATGTATTGAGAACATATACGCGCAATGCGGAGGATAAATTACTCTCTCTCCCGTGGTCTATTTCAGAAACTAACCTATTTATTGATAAATTTCGGTCTGTAGCTATTTGGTTCAAAGCCTCCCAAAAAGGCTTTTCAAGGGAGACGCTCGTCTGATGCCCAGAAATAACAACTGAACGTTTTAAAGGAATACTCATAACTCTGCCATAAATTTAATTCTTGGGCACAGGAACCTAAGTGTAAAAAAAACTATACCAAAATATAGTTAATAATCTATCAGCGGATACCCAATTAAGATAATTTAATTAAATAGTAACGAAGGAGTACACGATGCCAAATATAGTTGAAGATAGGATTCGAAAGCTGGGAATTTTATTACCGGATGCACTGGAACCAAGGGTTGCAAAAATAAAAGGGTCTAATATAGCGGGCCCATTCCTATATATTTCTGGTCAGGTACCACAATGGAACGGCGAGATGCCATATATAGGGAAAGTAGGGAGGGAATTCTCCATCGAACAAGGTTACGAGGCAGCACGGATGTCTGCGCTAAATGTTATTGCCCACGCAAAGAAGGCATTAGATGGTGATCTCGACAGAGTTACCAAGGTGGCCAAGCTAAAAGGCTATGTCAACGCAACTTCGGACCTTGCTGAAGTTGCGGCTGTTGTGAATGGAGCATCTGAATTAATGGTTGAAGTCTTTGGCCAGGAAATTGGTTCTCATGCTCGCACAGTGGCTGGTGTTTCATCAATGCCGTTTAATGTAGCCATAGAAGTGGAGGCAGAATTTCTAATAGCTTAAATTATTTTTTACAGACTGTGCTAAGTCTTGCCAGGGTTCAGTATCCCAGTATCGGTTAGCTAGACCCGACGGTGAGGGTAGGACGTAAAGGGCTGTCTGGCCGATGAATTTATTTTGATGTCCATAATTCATATTTTTTAAACCAAATTTCATATTATAAAAGACCTTCGCGGATCTTTTGCCAACAAATGCCATCACTTTTGGTTTTAATCCTATTATTAATTTATGAAGGCGCTCTGGATTGTCTGCATCATTTGGTATTGATCGATCGCTTCCATAGGCTTGTTTGGCCAAATCAGTTAGGCCGATACCAAACTCTAAGAGGACAGGATATTCTTGGGGTAATAATACTCGGGGAGTAAGACCTACTTCATAAATAGTCGCCCAAAATTTATTTCCCGGACCAGCGTAATATGCCTTTTTTGCTGCCGATACAGTACTTGCGGCGCTTCCACAAAAAACAATATTTAAATCAGGAGCTAGAAGATCGGGAAGTATAAAGTCTGGAGGATCGCTTGTAATTGTCATAAAACGTTTAACAACATTAGCCCTTAATGAGTGCTCAATATGATGTGGTTAATTTATTAGGCTGCCCATTTAAGAGCGAGCCTACCCCAAATTTCAATAAGCGCATTTACAAGATGATCGATGTCTTCATCAGTATGTATCGGTGAGGGGGTGAGGCGAAGTCTCTCTGTCCCCTTTGGTACCGTTGGATAATTGATTGGTTGGACATAAATTCCATATCGATCCAAGAGATCATCCGTTACTTGTTTGCACGTTATCGGATCCCCAACTATAACGGGAACTATATGTGAAGCGCAGGGCATAACGGGCAAACCAGCCTTGGACAAAAGGTGTCTAAGTGTCGCCACCCGTTCCTGATGTTCTTTACGTTTACTATGTCCGTGATCCCGAAGATATCTGACACTAGTCGTCGCAGCGGCCACAACAGCTGGTGGCAAGGAAGTAGTAAAAATAAACCCACTCGCCTTGGAGCGGATGAAATCGATTACTGGCCCCGATCCGGTAATATAGCCCCCCACAACACCAAATGCTTTTGCCAGTGTTCCTTGAATGATTGTGATCCTATCCATTTGGCCTTCACGTTCGGCAACGCCACCTCCTCGAGGTCCATACATTCCAACCGCATGAACCTCATCAATATATGTCATAGCTTTGTGTTCATCAGCGAGGTCACAAATTTCGGCAATGGGCGCTATGTCCCCATCCATAGAATAAATAGATTCAAATACAATGATTTTTGGGCGTTCTGGTTCAATTGCTTTAAGCAGATGTTCCAAGTGTTTCACGTCATTGTGTTTGAAAATTCGCTTTTCGGCACCACTATGACGTACTCCCGCGATCATTGAGGCATGATTGTATTCATCGGAGAGGAGAACACAGTCCGGGATTTGGGAAGCTAGCGTCGAGAGTGCCGCATCGTTGGCAACATAGCCGGACGTTAAGAGGAGTGCCGCTTCTTTACGATGCAAGTCAGCTAGTTCTCCTTCCAAAACGACGTGCTGATGAGTTGTACCCGAAATATTTCGTGTTCCCCCGGAGCCAGCGCCAACCTGGTCGATCGTATTTTTCATAGTTGCCAGGACATCTGGATGTTGCCCCATCCCGAGGTAGTCGTTACTACACCAGACCGTGACTTCATTTTTTTCGTTATCGATATGACGGCTGGCATTTGGAAAATAGCCGGCATGGCGTTCTAGCTCAGCAAATACGCGGTAGTTTCCCTCCGCTTTGAGCTTATTTATCTCCTCACCGAAAAATCTCTCGTAATCCATCCCGGTCTTCCAGTTATGAGTCTCTGACCGCCATAATAGCGTATATAAAACCTCTAATTCTTCCAAATGTTAAGAGGCCATCTTGCCGCAGGTATTTTAAGAAAGGTTCTCAATAACTATTTCTATCCACCGGTCATGCTCATGTGACGAGGTACGGAGGGTTCCCGTCTTCTGCGGTCTATTATGAAGTCATGCCCCTTTGGTTTTCGACCAATCGCCTCATCAATAGCCTTCATTAGGCCATTGCCATTGTCATTTATCCTAACCGGGCTTCTTAGGTCTGCGACATCCTCCTGACCGAGGCACATGTAAAGCATACCAGTACAAGTTAGGCGTACACGATTGCAGCTTTCGCAAAAGTTATGTGTAAGAGGGGTGATAAAGCCAATCCGGCCGCCGGTCTCCTTTACCTTTACATAGCGGGCAGGGCCACCAGTTTGATAATCAATATCTTTGAGGGTCCAAGTCTCATTAAGTTTAGCTCGTACCATTGAAAGAGGCATGTATTGATCAAGTCGGGCGCTATCCCCTATTTCACCCATTGGCATCACCTCAATGAAGGTGAGATCGAAACCCTCATCTCCACACCACCGAACTAACTCGTCCAACTCGTTGTCATTGACACCCCGGAGGGCAACGGTATTAATTTTTATGGCAATGTCTGCCCGTTTTGCCGCTTCTAAACCAGCCTTGACGTTTTCCAGTCGACCCCAACGAGTAATTGAAGAAAATTTTTCGTCATCAAGCGTATCCAGAGATACATTGATGCGTTTTACGCCAATATCTGAAAGTTCCCCTGCGAAACGATTGAGCTGGCTGCCGTTGGTCGTGACCGTAAGCTCTTTAAGGTCACCACTTTCTAAGTGCCGTGACAACTTTCGAAACAATGACATGACGTTGCGCCGAACGAGTGGCTCCCCACCTGTCAAACGTAATTTTGTGACCCCTCGTGAGACAAAAGCAGAGCATATCCTTTCAATCTCTTCCAATGTTAGAACATCCTGTTTTGGAAGGAAGGTCATATCCTCTGACATACAATAGACACAACGAAAGTCGCACCTGTCAGTTACAGATACACGCAAGTAATTTACGGTACGACCATGGGGGTCGATGAGAGGGTTATCCATTAACTTGCCTTTGGACCAATTAAGATAAAAGCGTTATATACAAAAGAATATAGCGCCTTTATCTTAAAAATAAAGGGGACAGCGAATGCTATTGCTCACGGAGTGATGACAGTTCATAAATAGCCAATGACCAATTACCTTCTTGCTCCAAATCCCGAGGATACGAGACTAACTGAAAGTGTTAGCGGCGTCGATCAGGCTGGGAGTCAAATTAGAACGACAGTGACGGTTGAACGCCCGTTGACGGTGTTTTTAAACGATCAAGAAATAGTTACTATCATGACAATTGGAGACTACCCCGAGTGTCTGGCGATAGGGTTTTTATTAAATCAAAATATGTTGCAGCAAGATGACACGATTATCGCCGTCGACTTTGATGGAGAGATTGATACCGTTGTTGTTCGGACCAAGAGACAAACCGATTATGAACGAAAGCTAAAGAAAAAAACACGCACGTCTGGTTGTGCAATAGGTACGGTTTTTGGCGATGTCATGGAAAAATTTGAGGATATAGAATTAGATACCTCTGCTAAATTATATGTGTCTTGGCTTTATCAGTTGTCGAAGACAATCAATTCAACTCCTAGTTTGTATTTGGAAGCCGGTGCTATTCATGGTTGTGTATTATGTGAAGAGGACAAGGCTCTGATTTATATGGAAGACGTTGGACGTCACAATGCTGTCGATAAAATTGCTGGTTACATGTTTCTTAACGATATCGAGCCCGACGGAAAGATGTTTTATACAACGGGCCGCCTTACCAGTGAGATGGTGATTAAGACTGTTCAGATGGAGATCCCAATTTTGATTTCACGGTCCGGCTTTACGGCCTGGGGTGTGGACTTGGCACGCCAAGCAAATCTCACCCTGGTTGGCCGAGCGCGCGGCAAACGTTTCATAGCACTCGCAGGAGAAGATCGAATTATTTTTGATAACAATACAAACGGTCAATATGGAGGAATATCAACTAATGTTCATAATTCTGGTCCCTCTAGATAATTCAAAATAGGTATTCCGAAAATGGATTTAGAACTCCATTGGAGTGGCCCTATTGGGCCTGGGAATTTTCCGACTGATCCCACTACAGTAGAAGACTTAAACCGAAGCGGTATCTATCTTAGGCTTAAAATTTACCAAAACGGCCGATGTATTGCCTACGTTGGCCAATCTCAAAATTTATTATCTCGTTTTGAACAACACATAAGGAATATTTTATCGCTTCAACAATTGCTGCGAGATAATATGGGTTTTTTGGTTGTCAGCGAAGATTTTGGAGATCGTTTTAATTTTATAAATAAATTGTCCAGTTTAGGTGTGCTAGCCATAGCGGACGCGGAAAGGACCAAGTTTTATTTTGCATTGGCACGAGATGGTTTTGATGCTGAGTATTTAAGGTTGATAGAGGCCATGCTTAAAACACGTGCTGAAAAAATTATTTGCGGTGATTTAGAAAATATACAGGATATAACTCCTGGTGAGTTTGACCATGATATTACAATATCGAATAACTTTTCCAGAGTGGATTCGGAAGGTTATAAGTTAATAGGAAGCGTCATTGGTCATGAATCTATTCATGTGCTTGCTCGGCAGGAATTTGGTTAGTTATGGAAGATAAATTTGGCGTTTGCGGTTTGTTATTAGCGGGCGGTCAATCGCGCCGCATGGGAGGTGGTGATAAATGTCTCCAGGTTCTTGCAGGAAAAACCTTACTTACCCGAGTAATCGAATGTGCTCGGCCACAGGTTGATGAGCTTATTCTAAACGCGAATAGGGATCCCGCCCGTTTCAAAGAATATGGTCTTTCAGTAGTTGATGATGTTGTGAGCGGTTTTTCTGGTCCCTTGGCTGGTATTCTAACTGGTTTGGAGTGGCTGCGAATTAATCATCCAGATTGCCGGTGGCTGGCCAGTTTCGCCTGCGACGCGCCCTTTATCCCATCGGATATGGTATTAAGAATGAAGTCAGAAACTGAAAAACAAAATGGAGAAGTTTGTTGTGCGGTATCTGGCGGGCGTGACCAACCTGTATTCGGTCTATGGCCAGTTAAACTAGCAGCTGATCTTCGTGAGGCTCTGGTTAAAGAAAGGGTCAGGAAGGTTGATTTGTGGACACAGCGTTACAAGTTAATCCGAACGGAATGGCAACTGGATCCAGTAGACCCCTTCTTCAATGTAAATACACAAGAAGATCTAGTGAAAGCAACAAAACTAATCGGTTCTAACTTGACGAGCTAGTTTAACAGGTTGTTTGATTATGTTTATGACTGAAGCAAGAGAAGATAAATCTAGACCTAAACTCAGAATCCTACTTGGGGCCGCTGTGGCGCTTGGTCCAGGAAAAGTAGCACTTTTGGAGGCGGTTGATAAGTCTGGTTCTATTACGGGGGCTGCCCGTTACATGGGTATGTCTTACCGCCGAGCTTGGAAATTGATTGAGGCGATGAATAACGATTTCAAGGTGCCATTGATTGCTACTAGTTCAGGTGGCCGAGGTGGAGGTGGTGCCCTTGTAACTAAAGCAGGGTTCGACGCCTTAAATAGATACCGTTCAATGGAGACGAAAGCCGGACAGGCTGTAGAAAAAGAAATTTCAGACTTTGCAGATTTGCTTAAAACTGCAAAATCATCCTGAACCAAACATTATTCCGAAGATACTGACGGGGAACTTTCTATTCGTGCTGCACAGAATTTAAATTCGGGGATTTTTCCGAATGGGTCAAGTTGTGGGTTAGTTAAAAAATTGGCTGGAGCTTCAGCGTAACAAAATGGGATGAAGACAACACCCTGTGGAACTGCCCGATCGACACGAGCCTTAAGTTCTACGGCGCCCCTGCGGGTCGCAACGCGGATCATTTCACCTGGCGAAAACCCATGGTCCCTGAGGTCACGGGCATTTAGACAGGCTACTGCTTCAGGTTCGATCTCATCTAGAACGGTCGCCCTCCGGGTCAGGGCTCCGGTATGCCAATGTTCGAGCTGTCGACCAGTTGTCAGAACCATGGGATAGTCTTCATCTGGAAGTTCCGCTGGCGGTATAATATCAGCGGGGACCATTTTTCCATGGCCAGTATCTGTCGGAAACCCATCTCCAAACACTATCTCGTTACCAGGCATGTCTGGCGAATCACATGGGTACGTGACAGCGCTTTCAAGCTCTAACCTTTCCCAAGTTATATTGTTCATTGAGGGCATGACTTCCGCCATTTCCTTAAATACCTCACGTGGATGTTTGTAATTCCATTCGAGACCAAGGCCGCGGGCCATTTCCTGAATAATCCACCAGTCCTGTCGGGAGTCACCTTTCAGAGGTAAAGCAGTTCTACCCATTTGGATTTGTCGGTTGGTGTTCGTAACAGTTCCGTCTTTCTCTGGCCATGCTGATGCTGGCAGCACTACGTCTGCATGAAAGGCGGTTTCGGTTAAGAATAAATCTTGAACAACGAGTGTTTCTAATTTGGTGAGTGCTTCACGAGCGTGCTGCGCGTCCGGATCAGACATCGCGGGGTTCTCGCCCATCACATACATTCCGCGGATATTGCCATTGAAAACTTGATCCATAATTTCGACGACAGTTAGTCCTCTATTTGGGTCAAGCTTTGATTGCCAGTAGGTTTCGAACTTTTTCCGAACTTTTTCTTCTGTAACAATTTGGTAATCGGGAAAGAACATTGGGACAAGTCCTGCATCCGATGCTCCTTGGACATTATTTTGGCCACGAAGCGGATGCAAACCCGTTCCTGGGCGCCCCACCTGGCCTGTCATGAGAGAGAGATCGATCAGACAGCGCGCGTTATCTGTACCATGGATGTGTTGCGACACTCCCATGCCCCAAAAAATGATGGAAGCATCGGAATTAGCATAAACACGAGCAACGCTGCGCAGTATTTCCGCATCAATTCCACAAACCTCAGACATTTTCTCAGGGTTGAAACCTTGGAGGTGTTTTTTTAATTCTTCGAAGCCATCAGTATAGGCTTGGATATAGTCTTCGTCGTAAAGTTTTTCCTCTACTATCACATGCATAATTGCATTCAGCATGGAAACATCTGTTCCTGGTTTGAATTGCAACATATGGGTTGCGTGACGCTTCAATGTTTGACCGCGCGGGTCCATAACAATGAGGGTTTTTCCGTCTTTGACAGCTTGTTTAAAAAACGTTGCGGCAACGGGATGGTTCTCTGTCGGATTGGCACCAATCACGAGGATGACCTCGGCGTCTCGCACTGCAGTAAAGGGGGCAGTCACCGCCCCTGATCCAATACATTCCATCAATGCAGCAACCGAGGAGGCGTGACAAAGTCGAGTGCAATGGTCAACGTTATTTGTTCCAAAACCGGTCCGGACTAGTTTTTGAAATAAATAGGCCTCCTCATTGGAGCCTTTGGCTGAGCCAAACCCTGCGAGAGCTGCCCCACCAAATTTGTCGCGGATCTGTCGAAGACCGCCTGCAGCCCTATCAAGTGCTTCTTCCCAACTGGCTTCACGGAAATGAGTTAAAAGATTAGAGGGATCTATGTCTTCCACTGCATTCTTTGGGGCGTCATCTCTTCGAATAAGCGGCACAGTTAACCGGTGTGGATGGTCTACATAATCAAAACCAAATCGACCTTTGACGCATAATCGATTTTCATTTGCCGGCCCTTCACGGCCAGTAACATATAGTAGTTTATCGTTTTTTAAGTGGTATGTAAGTTGGCAACCGACGCCACAATATGGGCAGACAGAATCGATTGTATGGTCCGCCCGAATACGCCCTGGTGTTGAGGTGCCAGCGACAGTCTTAGGCAGAAGTGCCCCCGTGGGACAAGCTTGCACGCATTCACCACAAGCAACACAGGTGCTTTCGCCCATCGGGTCATCTAGGTCAAAGATAATCTGTGATTGTGAACCCCGTTGGGCCATCCCAATTACGTCATTAACTTGAACTTCTCGGCAAGCTCGTACACATAAAGTACAATTTATACAGGCATCCAAATTGACAGCCATCGCAGGATGGCTTGGGTCGGCTTTCGGCATTTTCTTAGCCGGGAATCGACTAGACCCGATCCCTACCTGATCTGCCCAATGCCAGAACCGGGAGTTATCGTCATGATGGGTAAACCGGTCTGGTTGATCGGACACCAAAAGCTCAAAAACCATTCTGCGTGCATTTTTAGCACGCTGGCTGAGGGTGTTTACATTCATACCCGGAGCTGGTTTACGGATACAAGAAGCGGCCAGTACGCGCTCACCTTCAATTTCGACCATGCAAGCGCGACAATTGCCGTCTGCTTGATACCCCGGTTCCGGTGAATAGCATAAATGTGGAATTTCAATATCAGTTCGCGCGGCTACTTGCCATATCGTCTCATCGGCTTCCGCTAATACCGTTTTATCGTTGAGTATAAATTCAATTTGGTCTGCCATCATCTCCGCCTGAAACAAATCTTAAACGCAAAATAGTTTCCGTTCATCAAAGGGTCAATTGAAGTGTTGTTCCTCAATAAAAATCATCTAAATCCTGTGTGCCCAAGTTGTTTGTGTCTGGACCTCGTTGACACCGTACTTCGTTCACAAATATTCATATGTTCCATGATAATTAATTTTTGAGGGGATACTGTTATTCAAATCCAAAAAGGTGTGCGGGATTGTCGACTAAAACTTGTTCCTGCGTTTTTTCGTCATTAGCCCAGCCCATAAACTGATCCAATAAAGTCCCATCATTCGGAATTGGGACCATTGAATTCGGGTGAGGCCAGTTCGTGCCCCAAACAAGGCGGTCGGGCCGAGTATTTATAAGCCTTTGGGCGAAGGGTGTCATATCTTCATAGGGAGCGCCCAATACGGATAATCGATACCAACTGCAAATTTTAGCCCAACAATGGTCGGTATCTCTGAGTAATTCTATTAAAGTTCGAAAACTAGGGCTGTTAATGGAGTCGGCACCTCGAACCCGGGCTAAATGATCAAATAATATGTTATTTGATAAATTCCGTACCCTTGGTGCTAGTTCAAGGATTTCTTCAATTTTTGTTAAATGGATGAGGGTTGTCCAACCCAGCTCTTTCATCAGCGGTGCCACTCTCTCTAGTTCATCTAAGCGGATCGCCCCGGGCGAAAAGCTGGAAAGTCTAATTCCACAAAAATTTTTGGAAATAAGAAACTCAAGATTCTTTTCAAGGACTTCGAGTGGCATTGCGGCAATGCCACGGATGGTGCCGTCAGATCGTTCGATTGCATCGACTGTTACAGGATCGATACCGCCATAGTCACGGGCTTGTACCAAGATGGAACGTTCTATACCAAGCACATCAAGCATATTTTTGTATTGTTCGTAACTGGTTTCCGGGCCGTCGCCTTTATCTGGGTTTATAGGAAACAGCGAGAAGGGCCCGTAGAGATGGGCATGGGTATCACAAGTAAGTGGTGGAGGCGGTATTTTTGGGTTTTTCGGCTTCCAGTCAGGTCCGTTAATTAGATTATTCATTCACGGGGCCGAATTTCAATATCATTTAATATCTTCAGGAAAATACTTGAAGACAGAATTGAGGCCGTTTGTTGCGGCCTGGCCTAGACCACAAATTGAAGCGTCGATCATTGCTTTAGAGAGCTCTTCTAAAAGTGGTCTATTCCAATTTGGTTCCTCCAGAAGTTTAACCGCTTTTTCACAACCGTTACGACAGGGGGTGCATTGCCCACAGCTCTCATCCTCAAAAAATTTAAGAAGATTGATTGCAACATCACTTGTTGAATCTTCCTCAGACAAAATTATTACAGCAGCAGAACCAATAAGGCATCCATATTGCTCAAGCGTACCAAAATCTAGCCGCTCACGATCCATGTTTGCAGGTAGGATGCCTCCGGAAGCACCACCCGGCAGATACCCCTTAAAAGTGTGGCCTTCCTGCATCCCGCCGCAAAATTCGTGGATAAGTTCGCGTACAGTAATCCCTGCATCAGTAATTTTTACCCCGGGATTCTTGACACGGCCAGAAACTGAGAATGTGCGCAGACCTTTCGAGCCGTTACGTCCCTTTTGAGTGAACCAACTAGCTCCCTTTTGAACAATGTCTCTTATCCAGTAAAGGGTTTCAACGTTGTGTATGAGTGTCGGTCTTCCAAACAAGCCAACTTGGGCAGGGAAGGGAGGCTTGTGGCGAGGTAACCCGCGTTTGCCCTCTATAGATTCCAGCATTGCTGACTCTTCGCCACAAATATAGGCCCCGGCTCCGCGCCTGAGATAGATTTGTTGTGGTTTGATGAGACCAGCCATCTCAAGCTTTGGTATTTCTTTTAAAAGAATATTTCGAATTTCCGGATATTCATCTCGAAGGTAGATGTAAATAGCTTCAGCCTCTACTGCCCAGCCTGCTACCAGCATACCTTCTAAAAATCGGTGAGGATCACGTTCAAGAAACCAACGATCTTTGAATGTTCCTGGTTCTCCTTCGTCTGCATTGACAGCCATTAATCTTGGTCCAGCTTCGTCGCGTACTAATGTCCATTTGCGTCCTGATGGAAACCCAGCTCCTCCCAGGCCACGCAATCCTGATTCATCCAAAATAGTGATCAAATCCTCAGGTGTGTGTTGGCCGGCGAGACACTCCCTTAGCAAGACGTAACCGTTTTCAGTTCCATAGTTATGGAAATCAACATAATTCGGGAGAGCTTTTGGTCCTGGTTTCTTCGCAGCTTCCAATACATTTGGTGCCGTGGCCGGTGCAATTTGATAATGCTCAATGGCTACAGCTGGAGCTTTATCACAAGCGCCCATGCAGGGTGCACGTAATACCCTAACATTTTCATTCACATTTTTTGCAAGTTCCTCAATCAATTTTTCAGAACCAAACAGCTCACAAGTTACGCTATCGCAAACTCTAATTGTCGTAGCTGGAGGCGCTGTTTCGTCATCCTTTATAACGTCAAAGTGGGCATAGAATGTGGCAACCTCATAGACTTCAGTAAGTGCCATTTTCATTTCTTCAGCCAACGCAACAAGGTGACTTGAAGACAGGTATCCATATTCATCCTGAATCAAATGAAGATGTTCAATCAGAAGTTCACGTGTACGGGGTTTATTGCCTAGCAATTCACGAATTTGATCATGTGCATCAGGGTCGACCTGACGACCCTTAGGAAATGAGGCCCCTTGCCCGCCACGTCCCGGATGTGAGTGTCGTTTTATAGATTCTTTATCGGTCATATCTTATCGTCAAATTAAACCTATTCCATCAGGTCTGTAATATAAAATTATATTCGGATGTCGCGTAGCCACCGGTACCTCCATTTAAGATGAAATTAGGTGAAGTCGTCACACACCAAAATAAGAGTAATAATATTACTATTAATAATTTGTTTACCTCTATTTTCGAAATTAACTGTAATGCGATTTCCAATGGATGATTGAACTTGACCTATACCCCAATCATGTTCTTGGGGATGTCGGACTAAAACACCTGGAACAAATTCTTCGTTCATTCAAATTTCCGTGGTTTGTTTAATTCAGGTTATCAGAAACACTCCATGGGTTTCGCATGTTTACTTATAACTTCGGCAAGTTTGTTCAGGAAAAGCTGTATCCCTAATTGAAAGATACTAAATAAATTAAATGAGAAAAAGTCTTTCAGCTAATTTGTGAAGTTTCTGTCCGAAAATGGTCCTTTATACGTTGAATAAACCCTATTCACCCATACTTATTCAATAAATACCGTTTTTCGTAAATTTCGGTAATTTGAGGAATTTTTTTTGTGGGCCTTGCAGTTAGGGCACACGATTCATATACTCCGCGCCGAATTTTGAGTGTCTGGGAGTGATATGCCAACGAAACTACCTAAAAATTATCGGCCATCAGACAAAGAGCCTTTTATGAACGCTAAACAGCGCGAGTATTTTCGACAACGACTTCTTCGTTGGAAAAAAGAACTCCTTCGTGATACAAGCCAGACATTACAGAGTCTACAGGAGGACTCGCTTCAGGCCCCTGATATAGCGGATCGTGCTTCGGCAGAAACTGACAGAGCAGTCGAGCTAAGAACGCGTGATCGCGAAAGGAAATTGGTGCAAAAAATTAATGAGGCCTTGGAAAGAATAGAGCATGGCGAATATGGTTATTGTGAAGAGACTGGCGAGCCAATAGGGCTTAGGCGTCTGGAAGCACGCCCGATTGCTACGCTCAGCTTGGAGGCTCAAGAGCGCCATGAACGGATGGAAAAAATTTATCGCGACGAGTAGTATTAAGCTCTAATGATGCTTTAAGTTTCATTTTGAGCTAATCCCTAATGTCCTGTAAAAACCAGTCTGTTGGAATCTCCATTCCTAGCTTTCGCTCCATACATGTTTTGTACACGTGTCCACCTACCGATGAAAACTGAAGTCCTTGGTTTCCCACGTTACGGTAAAACGTAACTTGCTCTGGACTTGTTCGCCCAAGAGTCGGGTCCGCGATAAGTGCGGCAAAGTCGGGCTTATCACCGCCTTTGCCACGATCATTGAACTCTGGATCATCGCCTCCAAAGCCGGGATTAGGATTTTTTGCAGGTATTTTTTTCATTTGTTCCGTTGTACCGCCAATAAATGCTGCCGGACTGAGACCGCGCTCGGCCTGAAAGCGTTCGGTTTGCTTCATCTGTAGACCTGCAGTACCCTGACGAATAACAACGTCGAATTTACTTATTACGTTATCGCTTATTTCACGGCGGCCCAGATTAGTGACGTGCATTCCCGGCTCAATCCATTCCGGGTCGTAGACGGGTACCATCGAATCAGTACAAGTTGATAGT
Organism: uncultured Rhodospirillaceae bacterium; assembly: GCA_964499275.1. Lineage (GTDB taxonomy): Bacteria > Pseudomonadota > Alphaproteobacteria > MPNO01 > UBA2964 > UBA2964. The sequence goes on along the minus strand of CAZCKO010000006.1, from coordinate 36,642 downwards.
ATATCACAACCATTCACAGCCTCTTGAGGGCTGTCTACAGCGATCACCTCAAAGCCCATCTTTCTGGTCATTTCTTCGGCGTATTCTTCACGATGTTCTGACGTTGGACTATAGATTTTGCAATGCTGAATATCCCGGACGCAAGAAAAGGCCTCAAGGAAGGTTCGGGCCATGCCCCCTGACCCTAGCATTCCAACGACATGGGAGTTTTCACGTGATAAATATTTAACACCAATCCCGGCGCCGCCGCCCACTCTCATGTGCTGGATGTGCCCATCATTTATAAAGGCTAGCGGTTCCCCATTTTTGGTATTGACCAGCAATACTATGCCACAATAGGTTCCCGGTTCACGGCAATATTTTTCTTCTGTCCAGTTTCCACTCTCATCCTCTGGCCAGTACATGACGTCCGATTTCATTCTGATTGCAAAAAATCCATCGTTTGCACCTTCCATCGTGCCCCAGCGAAAGTAGCCATCTTCGCGTTCTGCAGGCATATACATGTCAATTCGGGGCCGGTGAATTGCGCCCCCACTTGGAATTTTTTTAAATGCTTCTTCCTGAACACGAATACAGTCTTTCATTTCGAGAACGTCTGCGACGATGCCATTATTTATTATGATCATGAGCCCCTCCTTCGTTGCAAAAAGACGATAACAAACATAATGAATTACCCCAAGTGCAGGCGTCCTACCCATTCAACAAATTAATTGAGTTTTTTGGTTCTCAACGTGTATTTGAGGAATAAATAAAATTAGAGTTTAAAGTGGTGCCGGACTTCTTCAGGAAAAAGGTCCTCAACCTCTAGCTTTTTGTGCAACGTTCCTTGTTCGAATCCAAACTGCAGAAAAGCTTCGAGAGTTGTACGATTTGCCTCTATGCCATATGGCCACTGTTCGTCGCCAAACATTTTTCGGTTGTTTTCCAGCCCGTCATAATAAGCCCAGGCAACAGGAAGTTGCGAAACAGTGAAATTAGAAATCCGTTGGAAGCTACGTGACTTGGCCGCTTCAAAGGCGGTCATCAAATTTTGAGCGACCCATGGGTTCTTTTCAAAGACATCGCGACGAACGGCGATAGTATGCATAATCGGAAAAATGCCTGTATCGTTAAAGTAATTTTCTTCCTCTTCGCGGTAATTAGGGTAAAGCTGAGTCACTCTTGGGTCATTCGCAATAAATTCTTTGGGAGGACGAGCAGAGAAGGCACAATCCAGGTCGCCGTCGAACATCATTTGCATAAGTGATCGGTCAGTAACAATTGTTAGGCTGATATCTTCAGGTAGGTTAAGTTGAGATGCTTCCTGACGACCAGGGTCATTGATACCTGATTGAAACCAGGTGGCGCTACTTAGCGGAACCTTGGCAGTATGTTCCATCCAACCTCGAGTATAAATCCCCGCTGTTTGGCCCCATTCCGGAATACCAATTCGCTTATCCTTGAGGTCTGCGGCAGATTTGATAGGTCCATCCTCAAGTATATAAATAGAGGAATGCCGAAAAACACGAGACGGAAATATAGGGATCAGGACAAATGGGGCATTCCCGCGAGAAATCCATGAGGTGCTCATACCCATCGAAATTTCGGATATTTCCCATTCCTGACTAAAAAGAAACCGATGGAATATTTCTTCCGGCCCATGGTTGATTACTGTAAGGTTTATACCTTCTGGTTTTACGCGACCGGTAGCCATGTCCTGAACATGATCATATTCATTGATTGCCATGGTCAGTTTTATATCTGCCATTTCATTCCCCTTAATTTTGAATTGAATTTATGCGTTTTAACGGACGAAGCGCGAAAGGGCTAGTGTCCCTTTTTTTATGCGCCGTGTTTACCAACTTCCCAGCCGGTAGAGGCAAGGTGATTAGCTGCAAAGTTCATGGGCTCATTTTCCAGGTTGGTCGCCATTGTATCATTAAACCGGTTTAACCAGCCGAAAAGGCAGATGACCCCAACAATTTCAACGATTTGATCTTCATCAAAATACTTCTTTAAATTTTCAATATCGGCGTCTGATACCATGCTTGGTGTGGTACCAGCTGCCTGTGCGATGGTGAGTGCCGCTTTTTCGGCATTACTAAAAAGGGTGCTTCTTTCGTATTCAAATAATGCTTTAATTTTTTCTGTGTTTCCTTGGTCTGCTCCACTTGCAGATTTGGCTGTGTGTGCCATGCAATATTGGCAGCCCGAGGATCGACTCGCGATATGCGCAATTAACCATTTGAGTTCTTGTGATACGCGGCCAGGGACACCAATTACTTCACGTGATAGGCGCGAAAATGCACGTAACATTTCTGGTCGTCGACCCATAATAAAAAAACTATTAGGAATAAAGCCTAACGCTTTTTCTGCCCGTTCAAATACGTCTTCTAATTCTTGCAAATCTGATCTTGATTTTGGCGTTACCCTCGACATCTAGAAATCCCTCTCTCAAGCTGCATGTCTATAAGGCTATTGTAGGCCTCGAACCACTGCAACAGTATCCGTTATATTCTTATATAGCTTAAACTTGGAAAGAGTTACTGACCTTAAATTCTATGATGTGAAAGGGTCATTGTAATCGACACTTTTTACTGTCTAAGGTGATCGGAATGTCAGATATAATTTTAGCGAATAGGCATAACAGGTATTATAAGGTATGCCCCGCGAAGCGGTCTGGGAAATGAGATATGCCGTATTTAAAAGATGAGGATATCCGTCGTTTAACAGGCATGCGGGATAATGCGCAATTTGAGCTTAATCTGCGTGGCTTGGACTTAGCGCATTCGATAGCAAGTATTGAAAGGATGTTAGAACGTAGACGTTTTGTTGAGCCGAGGTCTGTGATTATTAGAATTGATAAGGCCACGCAAAATAGTGGCGAAACCAATTTTAAACCTATCGGGCGTTACCTTCTAAAGGCTATTAAGGTGGGAACTGTATTGCAATGTCGTCCAATTTCTGATGTGGGCAGTGGATTTTGGGTTGCCCTTTCTGGGAAATCCACCGGTAATTTATAAAAGCAAAAAAAGGCCCCTCTTACGAGGGGCCTTAAATTAAGTTGATAATATCAATTTAAGATTTCTTTTTCTTCGTAAACACGCGAGTTTTAATAGCTTTTATTACGTCTGGTGTTGCGGCATCGAAACCAGCTTTTATCAACTTGTTGATTTGTTTAGCTGTTACTGGTGAATGCTCTACACGACGTTTTTTGATGTCTTCGATAAAGCTAGGATGATACATCATTTCCGTGAACGATTTTCTTAAAATCTTTACTACCTTTTGTGGTGTTCCCGGTGGGACATAAAACGCTTGGCCGACTTTGAGGTTCATGCCGAGCACTTCATACATCTTCGCTTCCATAGTACCTGGCTTAAGAAGGTCATCAAGACGTGGCACGCCTTTAGCAAATTTGCTCGGTGATTTTGGCCCATACATAATTACAGGCTTAACCAAACCTTTCGGTAACCATGTAGGCCGGACCCCTGTAAAACCGGATAAGAAATTATTGCGACCCATAGTCTCGCCTTTTTCAACAGAGACGTTCATACGTCCGCCGCCCTTATATCCGTAGATCAACTGCATCTTTGTTCCAAGAACAGCATTGACTAAGCGCGGAAATATTGAACCGGACGAAGCAAATCCACTCGTTGCAATCGTGGTTGGTCTGGTTTTGAGTTCTTGCCAGTTTTTTACGTTATGAGTGTGCCAAAAGAATACGCCTGCGGCACGGGCTGCAGGAGCACCCAACCAATTGAACTTACGGGCATCATAACGCACTTTCCGGACCATTGGCGTCGTGATAACACCAGGGGCAGCCATTGCAATGAAGCTACCATCTTTGGGGGCAACGTTCATCATATAGGCTGCGGATTTAGCTCCTCCTCCTCCAGGCATATTTTGGATAACTGTTTTTGGGTTACCTGGAATGTAGCGTGCAATATTTCTTTGTACGAGCTGACAATAAACGTGGTAGGTGCCGCCAGAGCCTGAAGGAACCTGCACGGTAATTTGTTTACCAGAAAAATAATCGGCAGCAACGGTAGGCGTAGCCATTAGCGTTAATGCCGCTGTAGCCGCTAGGGTTAATTTAAAAGTTTTAATCACTATCAGTTCTCCCTGATTTGGACTGAAATTAAAGTAAAATAAAAGACGATAGACTTAACTCTCTAAGGTCTTAATAAAATGCTAGCATCTAATTAATAGGGGGTACAATCGAATATTAACGCTATTTTAAAAAGTTAATACCTCTTAAATATTCCAATATTTGGAAATTTTTTCGTTTTTGACGTTATCAAGCTAAATGTTTAATGCAAAATTTATGCTAAATAATAAATTTTCTGAGCCTTTTGTCGAACCGATTTTTTGTGGTCGGCCGGAATTTAAGCCAGGTCATAGGGAATTTGTGTTGGTCCGTTGTTTACGGCAATGGCACCGTTTTCGATGTTGTAGCGATATTGTTCAAACGTTCCGGATCGCTGGCTGCGAACTATGAATCCGATGGTTCGATGATCTCCATTAGACTCTTGATGAATTTCCCAGGGTGGAACAATATCGATATATCCTGGGACGACATCAAATTCACCATTTGTTTCTAATACCGCTGGGCCTGCCTCCTGCGGATTATTATCCACTCGCCGAAACCGCCTGATATGTTCACCGCCGTCAAGTACCCCGTAAAGTGTCCAACTGGGCCCATGATCATGAATATTAGTCACTGACTTTGGCCCCTTAACGAGAGCGTTCAAAACAAAACCATATTTGGGATCTTCGTAAAAAAGTAGATTAGAAGGCGGCCCATCCCCTATTTTGGTGTCTGGCCAGGTCTTGGATTGCTCAATTAGACTTTTCTCGCCTAATAAAATTTTCAAATCATTCGCGACGAGCCGCCACAAATCTTCACCTTCCATGTCCTAGAAAAAATAGGAACGGATATTGTCAATGAATTTTCGAATTGGGTGAGGGAGTATTTCCTTTTTCATAAATATTCTTTCCCATGTTTAATTCAGCATATGTTGTGTAGAGGTTTGCCCGGTTAGTCAACCAACGCAAAATCAACCTTGGTTTGGTTGAAATGATTTAAGATTTTAACCCTCAAGTCAGAAAACTAAATTTCAATCATTTTGAGGTATTATTTCTACGAGTTTTATATGGCTTTTCTGACAATTGGTGGGGATTTTGTGGACTTGCATTTCTTTAATAAGCCACGTAAAAAATAGCTCCGCGAGGGGCACCTCATTATTTGAGGTGATATATTATCGAGAGAAATTCATCGGGAATTTATGTCGAAAAGATCTAATAGGAGATAGAAATGGCCACTGCCAGAGAAGAACTTGAACCAGCACCTATAACTGACTCACTTCGTGATTTGCGCAGTACTATAGACTTCCTAAAAAAGGAGGGCGACATCATAGAAACCGATACGGAGGTTGACCCTGATCTAGAAATAACGGGTGTTCAAAAACACCTCGATGGTAGCTGCCCGCTACTATTTAACAACGTCAAAGGGAAGCCTCACCATCGTGCAGTGACCAACCTTTTCGCTGATCATGGCGTTATGTGTAAGCTGTTCGGCGTTAGAGATATGCGAGAAATGACACTTGCGATTGCTAATGCAATTCGCAACCCGTTGCCGCCAGTGATTGTTGATTCAAAGGACGCGCCAAGCCATGAGGAGGTGATTTTAAATCCAACTGAGGTCAATGAGTATATGATGCCAATCCGGCACACCACGTATGAATCGGAGCTTACAGTGGGTTCTGGCCAACGTCTTTTTGCTGGAGAGTATTTCGAAGGTGGCACAGATATGGCGTATAACCGGATGAATTTCAGGTGGGGTAATGTTGGTACGTTTCAAATTTCACCAGGGTCTCATGGTTGGCAGGTTATGGCCAAGCATTATCGTGATGAAGAACCCATTCCTCTTACAATGAATTTTGGCATACCCTATGGCCCAAATCTTTTGGCAGGTGCCGGATTTGACTATGTAATCTTGCCTACGGGGTGCGATGAACTGGGCGTTGCCGGTCGTTTGATCGGTGAACCAGTTCGGATGGTGGAAGCAAAAACTATACCGGGCGCATATGCATTGGCAGATGCTGAAATTACCCTCGAGGGCTACTTGCATCCGCGGGATCGACGATATGAGACCGCCGAGTCAGAAGAAGCCGGAGTTCAAGGACGATTTCATTTTCACCCAGAATGGGCCGGCTACATGGGTAAAGCCTACAAAGCACCTACCTTTCATGTAACCGCGGTTACCATGCGTGCAAAGGAATCTAAACCAATCATTTTTCCTTTAGGCGTCCATACGATGGATTGTCAAAATATAGATACGACAGTCCGTGAGGCCGCGATGTATGAACTTTGTGAGCGCATGCAACCGGGAATTATTCTGGATTGTAATATTCCTTACCCGATGACGGATTGGGGTGGTGCCATCATTCAAGTCAAAAAACGTAGTCAGATAGATGAGGGGTGGCAGCGTAATTTCCTCTCAGCCATCCTCAGTTGTTCACAAGGGTCGCGCTTGGTAATCGCGATGTCTGAAGATACTGATATTTATGATATGGATGACGTGATCTGGAATTTGACAACGCGCGTCAATCCCCAGACAGATATTCTTAACCCGATACCGGGTGGTCGTGGCCAAACCTTTATGCCAGCTGAGCGCATGACAGCGGGTGAGCGTGAATGGACGGCGTCAAATACCCAATTTGAAGGTGGAATGGGTATTGATGCAACCGTCCCTTATGGTTACGAGAGTGATTTTCTTCGTCCCGTTTACCCAGTAGATCAAGTTTTTCCAGATAAGTTCTTTTCCGATGAACAAATTGAGCATGCTAAGTCCTATATGACCAACAAGGGGTGGGTACATTCGCTCGCTCGGACCGGGAGATAGAATAAAAAGAGTTTTAAGAATAGGGCGGCTCATTGAGCCGCTCTTTTTATTTCTGTATTATCAGTTGGACAGCCTTCTTTAACTAGTTCGAAAATTACTACTCCGGTTGGTTGAATTTGTTGGTGAAATAATTAACGCAGGGTCCAAAATGTACTTAAAAAATGCTTGGTATGTCGCGGGTTGGGATCATCATCTTAATCATGGACTTCTACCCCGGACAATTTGTGATGAGCCAATCGTATTTTTTAGGGGTGAAAATGGTGAAGTGGGGGCCCTTGAAGATCGTTGTTGTCATCGAAGTGCGCCACTGTCGGTTGGGAGGCTTAAGGGTAATGAAGTAGAATGTGGTTATCACGGGCTTCGTTTCGATAAAACTGGCCAATGTATCTCAATCCCTACACAAGAATTGATACCTTCCGGAGCCTCCGTGCGGTCTTACCCAGTTGTAGTTAAGAATCGCTGGATTTGGATCTGGATGGGTGAAGCTAGTCAAGCGGACGAGAGTTTGATTCCAGACTACTTTTTTCTCGATAGTAATGACTGGGCAAATATAGATGATTACTTCTATGTAGAATGTAACTATCAGGCTTATATCGATATCCAGCTGGATCAAACCCACTCCCCATATGTACATCCTGATACCCTAGGCAACTCTGCTAAATTACGTGTTAAACCAACCGTTACCCGCGAAGATAATGTTTTAAAATGTGAGCGCCTGTTTCCTAACGATGACCCTCCCCCATTATGGGCGAAGGCGGCAAAGATTAGGGGTAAAGGCGATAGCTGGAACCGTTGGATTTATACCCCGCCTGCAACCATCATGTTTGATGTGGGTGCGGCACAGGCGGGTACGGGTGCGCTCGAGGGCAATCGGGAACATGGTATAAGCGTTCATAATGCTCATGCCATTACTCCCGAGACACTTACGACAACTCATCATTTTTGGTCAAATGCCCGTGATTTTGGACTTGATGATTCGGCTATACAGAAAGATCTGAGCATTATTCGCAAAGTGTTCCAAGAGGATGTGGCAATTTGTGAGGCTCAACAACGCAGGGTAGACCAGTTTCCTGAGGCCCATCAAATCGATGTTGCGATGGATCATCCAACCATTCAGGCGCGAAATTTACTTTCCAAACTTATCCAAAAAGAAAACTAGTTTTTATAATGAACAGGTTTTTACTTCGTTTCTAAGTTATCTCCTTCCCATAATAGGGTGAGCGCTTTCCGATCCAGTTTGCCCCGCTCATTCTTCGGTAAATGGTCAACAAAAATTACCTCTTTAGGCGTTTTAAAAAGTGCCAAAGATTTACGGCAATGAGAAATAACCGTCCCCGCTTTAAGTTCGCTATCTTTTTGAGCTATGACATAGCATATTACTTCTTCACCATAAATTTGGTTTGGAATGCCGCAAGCTGCTGCATCTACAATATCTGGGTGTTGCGACAAGATGTTGTCAATTTCGACAGGAGAAATATTTACTCCACCCCGAATTATTAAATCCTTGAGACGTCCAACTACCGTCAAGTGGCCGGCTTCATCAATTTGTCCAAGGTCACCAGTTCGATGCTCTCGTGGTAGTTTTTCTATTCTCCCGTCTGGGTGTAAATAACCCCAACTCTTTTGCAGACCAGATACAACTATCTCGCCGGGTTCACCCCGCGGAACCTCATCGTCGGTCTCGTTGAGAAGCCGAATGTTCTGATATTTAAGTGGAAATCCGATAGTGCCAATTTTTCGATCTGCTCCCACGTGGCTGCACATTAGCCCTCCCTCAGAGCAACCAGCAGACTGGCTGATTGTTATTCCATAACGTTTTTCAAATTTGATCCAGTTTTCGGGAAGCATCGGTGCTGAAGAGGTCATAATAAAGCGCAGGTGAGGAATTTCTCTACCATGAATTTCAACAGGTTCGTTGAGAAACATATTTAAGATTGTTGGTACGGAAACTCCCATTGTAGCTTTATATTTTTTTATCCAGTCAAAATAGCGACTACGTGAAAATTTTTTCGCCATGTAAACTGTAGCACCGCGTGCTAGCGGTCCTCCAAGGCTCATATTCTGTGATGATAACCACGTATAGGAACGGCAATCCACGATCCGGCCATTTTGGTCCAATTGAACGCATTCCGCTGTCGCATCATAGTTGGGCCAAACGGCTGAATGTGGTTGCATCACCCCCTTGGGCTTGGCCTCTGTCCCAGAAGTATAAAAAATAACAGCGATGTCGTCGGCTGAGCAAACTTCGTCTAGGTCTTTGTCATCGGGATAATTTGAAATTTTATGGAAAAAGCCGGATGAGATGGCATCTGGATGCCATTCACCGAGCGACATCCATTCTGCAGACATGTTAGGATCTTGCAATTCTTCTAGGCCAAGTCCATCTTGTGCCAATACCAGGCTGGGATTTACCGCATGCAAAATTTCACTGATATGGGATCTGTTCATCTCTACATTAGCTGTGGCGATTGTACCACCACACCGTTGAACCCCAAGAAAAACGGCAATAAATTCTATAGAATTTTCTGCTAGTAAAAGTATACGGTCGTTAGCCTTAAGGCCCCGCTCGGCAAAAAATTGAGCCATGCTGTTGCCAAGCCTAAAAAGCGCTTCAAAGCTCAGAGTTTTATCTGCCTGGTCAATTGACACCATGTACGGTTTATTGCCGTATTTTTCTGACTGTTCAGCAATTAAGGTTCTAACAGATTTGTATTCTGTTGATTGGGTACTCTTCATAAGAGTATTTTATCACGGTAGCAGGCAGGGGCACAAACAAACGCTGTATTCTTAAAATTTATTTTGTGCCGAATTCTTCCTGCCATTCCTTTTGAAGCAACAAACGGTTCATCTTACCCCGCTCAGTTTTGGGTAATTTAGGGCGTACAATAACCTGTTTGGGCACCCTAAATTTAGGCAATCTTTCCGTACAGTGTTCCAAAACGTCTTCAGGTGTAAGTTTGCTCTTTGGTTTCGGGGCGACATAGCAAACAACTTCTTCACCATAAATTGGATCTGGAACACCAATGGTCGCTGCTTCGCCGAGTGACGGCATTTGTAAAAGTATGTTGTCGACCTCTGCTGGCGAAATATTAACACCTCCACGAATAATTAGGTCTTTAGCTCTGCCGGTGACGATGACGCAGCCGTCCTCGTCCACTATGCCGAGATCACCTGTCCGAAGTCTATTATGTGCGTGTATTTTTTCCTCACCGAATTCGTCAAGATAACGATACTGATTAATTTCAAAGCCACCCAATTCGATTTCGCCCACCTCACCATCGGGAACTATCCCACCGTCTGAATTGATGACAGTAAGTTTGTGGTATTCTAATGGCTTGCCAACAGTGCCAAACTTGCGGCTGTTCTCATCAGAGACTGCTATCCAACCTATCTCACTGCACCCGTAACCTTGAGCGACAGGAATACCGTAACGTTCTTCAAACTGCTTCCATGTTTCTGGCATCAGCGGTGCTGAAGACGATGTCATGAAACGGAGGTGCGGAATGTCATTCTGATGGACTGCTATTGGTCGATTTAAAAACATTGCAAGTCCGGTCGGATTACATACCCCGATGGTCACCTTATATTTTCTTATCCAGTCAAAATATCGACTCTGCGAAAACCTTTGGGCCAGGATGATGGTGGCACCCTTGGATAATGGTGCTAAACCACTAAGAACTTGCGCTGATATCCAATTAAATGCTCTAAATTCAAGGATCCGGTCATTTTTTGTTAATCCAAGCCCTTCAGCAGTTGGGGGGGTATTTGTTATTAATTCACGAAATGTAACGATGCAGCCCTTGGGAGCGGAAGCGGTGCCCGAGGTATAATATATTGAGGCGTCATCTTCCCAACGACTAATCGGTTCTAATGCTTGAGCAGGGTGTTTTTCTAATTCTTCGTAAAAACCACCCTTGCTACTATTTGAGCCCCAGTTGCCCAGCTTGAACCACTCCCCCTGTGTGCTGGTTTTCAAATTATCTGCGTCAACCCGTGTTTCGGATTCGTCAAAAAGTATTAGTTTAGGGTTTAGCGCCTTTAATATTTTTTCAAAATAAATGGCATTCATTTCAACATGAATTGTACAAACTGTTATGCCGTAAGCCATACCGCCAATGTAAACGCAAAGATGCTGTATCGAGTTGTTTGATAGCATCGCTATCCGGTCATTCGGCCCGAAATTTCTTGAATGAAGGAAATTTGCTATGCGGTCGCAGACCGTTTTGAACTGACCAAAGGTAATCGCTTTATTTTGGTCTACACTCTGGATAAATACCTTATTGGGATTATCCTGAGCGTTTTTGGCAATCCAATCACGTAGAGTTGTATCTGGTGACCCTCTATCTTTTTTGAGTTTCTTGGTGCTGCCGGTATAAGTATTCATTTTTCTTTTTGGTTCATGAACTGATAAATTTTGTCATGAAACAAATAATATAAGCTATTATTTGCACCCATTAGCTACTGTCGTTGACGGCGCCAAACCTGTTAATATATACATACGTGACTAGTCAACAATTAGCAATCGAAGTTTTAATTTCTCGGAAAACTGGGCTGAAACACTATATAATAAAGAGTGAAAGCTTAACTTTTAAAAGTCTCTGTGAGGAAATAAAAGGGGCTGGTGACGGTGTTGATCAAACCTATGGGTTTAGCAAAGGAATAATGAAAATGGGTGCAAAAGACACTGCTGGAAAGCCCGGATCCTTTTCCGATGGAGTTGCGGAGCCGGTTGTTGGTTTCGGGACTAGCCCAGATCAATATAAACACTGGAATTTAACGATAAATGAAAATGTTGCCCGTCTTGCAATGGCTGTTAACGAGGCTGAAACATTAAAGCCTGGTTACGAGTTAAAACTTAACTCCTATGACCTTGGTGTTGATATTGAACTGTACGATGCCGTTCAACGATTGCGGTTTGAACATCCAGAAGTTGGTTGTGTGGTTATCTGTTCAGATCACCCAGCCGTATTCTGTGCAGGTGCTAATATACGAATGCTAGGGCTGTCGTCACACGATCATAAGGTCAATTTTTGTAAGTTCACCAACGAAACGAGAAATGGTATCGAAGATGCGACGGAATATTCTGGCCAAAAATATATCTGTGCAATCAATGGAACCGCAGCTGGCGGGGGTTATGAGCTGGCATTGGCAACAGAGTATATCATGTTAATTGACGATGGAGCCTCTACGGTGTCTTTACCGGAATTACCCTTGTTGGCAGTGCTTCCCGGCACCGGTGGACTGACCCGGTTGGTTGATAAACGTAAAGTTCGGCATGATCGTTCAGATGTATTTTGTACGACTACTGAAGGTATGAGAGGCCAGCGTGCAGTAGATTGGAACCTGATAGATGAAACTGTTCCTCGGTCAAAATTTGAGGAGACAGTCTCTGAAAGAGCAGAAGAATTCGCCTCCCAATCGGATCGGCCAAAGAATAAAAAGGGTATCGAATTGACGCCCCTGCAGTTTAGTGAGGATGATAATAAGATATCCTACGATCATTTGACGATTGAATTTGACAGAGAACAAGGCGTTGTTTCTTTTCTCATTGCAGGGCCAGAATGTCCTCCGCCATTAGATGCTGAAGGCGTCCAGGAACAGGGGGTCAGGTTTTGGCCTTTAGCTTTGGCTCGTGAGCTTGATGCTGCCATTCTTCACCTTCGCTTGAATGAAAACCAAATAGGTACCTGGGTTTTTCAGAGTACGGGTAATGGTGAACTTATAGAAAATTATGACAAGCTTTTAGACGCCAACCAAGGTGACTGGTTAGTCCGGGAAATCACACTCTACTTAAAACGTACTCTAAAACGCATTGATGTTTCAGCCCGCAGCCTCATTGCGCTCATTGAGCCGGGTAGTTGTTTTGTAGGGACATTGCTCGAATTGGTTTTTATTGCAGATCGCTCCTATATGTTGGATGGACAAATGGAAGGGAGCAACCTGCCGGCTCCTACGGTCCGCCTGACGGTTATGAATTTTGGCGCATTTCGAATGTCGAATAGCATGACACGATTAGAAACACGTCTCATTGGGGAACCCGATAAACTGGATGGAGCTAACCTGTTGAGAGGGAGGGCCTTGGAGGCAGAAGATGCAGATGAGGCGGGGCTTGTGACCTTCATTCCTGACGATATCGATTGGGAAGATGAGGTGCGCCTTGCCATAGAAGAACGAGCGAGCTTTTCCCCGGATGGCTTAACAGGCTTAGAGGCCAACCTACGCTTTGCTGGTCCGGAGACTATCGAAACTAAAATTTTTGGGCGACTGAGTGCGTGGCAAAACTGGATCTTCCAAAGGCCAAATGCTGCGGGTCCCGAAGGTGCGTTGAAACTCTATGGTACTGGCCAAAGAAGTGAATTTGATAAGAAGAGAGTTTGACAATGGCAGTTGATCTTAACGCTAAAATTCCCAACAACGTAGGGCTCGCTGACGACCGTCGCTTGCAGCGGGCACTAGAAAGTTGGCAGCCTAGTTTCATTAATTGGTGGAAGGAACTCGGTCCGGAGGGAACACAAAATTATGACGTTTATTTGCGTACAGCTATTAGCGTTGAAGCTGAAGGCTGGGCAAATTTTGGGTATGTTAAAATGCCGGAATACCGATGGGGTATTTTTCTGGCACCCCCAATAGAGGGCCGCACAATTCCCTTTGGGGAGCATAAAGGTCAGCCAGTTTGGAATGAGGTTCCCGGAGAATATCGAGCCTCTCTTCGTAGATTGATTGTAACACAAGGTGACACAGAGCCCGCCTCAGTTGAACAACAGCGGCTTCTTGGGTTAACCGCACCCTCGCTTTATGACCTCCGCAATTTATTTCAGGTTAACTGCGAAGAAGGTCGGCACCTTTGGGCGATGGTTTATTTGTTGCATGCTTACTTCGGACGAGATGGGCGGGAAGAGGCCGATATGATGCTTCAGCGCCATTCCGGTGATCCTGACAAGCCCCGTATTCTAGGAGCTTTTAATGAAGAAACCCCTGATTGGTTATCATATTTCATGTTCACATTTTTTACTGATCGTGATGGGAAATTTCAGTTATCCTCACTCGCCGAATCAGGTTTTGACCCCTTGGCACGGACTTGCCAGTTTATGCTGACAGAAGAAGCGCATCATATGTTTATAGGAACGACGGGTGTCATGCGGGTCGTCACGCGAACATGTGAGGTGATGAATGAACTCAAGACCGATGATCCAGAAAAAATTAGAGCGGCAGGAGCCATCGATCTTCCAACGCTGCAAAAATATCTTAATTTTCATTACAGTGTCTCACTCGACCTTTTTGGTCAGGAGATCTCAACCAATGCAGCTAATTATTATACCGCAGGATTAAAAGGCAGGTTTGAAGAGTCTAAAATTGATGATGACCATGTATTAAAAGATGGTGTAGACAAGGTTACGATGTTCGAAGATGGTGTAATTAAGGATGTTGATTTTAACTCTCTGTTAGCGGTCAATGAGCGTTTGCGAGATGATTACGTGACTGATTGTCAAATTGGCGTATCTCGTTGGAACAAAGCTATTAAGCGGCATAAAATTGAATTTGAGTTAACGCTACCGCATCGAGGCTTTCATAGATCGATTGGCACTTTTGCTGAAGCGATTATAACGTCGGAGGGTAAAGTAATTTCGAAAGATGAATGGGAAAAGGGGCATGATCAGTGGTTGCCTTCTCAGGCCGATCGTGAGTTCGTAATTTCCTTGCAGAAGCCATGCACAGACCCAGGAAAAATAGCGAGCTGGGTGGCACCACCCGGACGTGGTATAGATGGACACGCTTTTGACTATGAGTATGTTAAATTTAACTAATAGGCGTTAAGATTGCAGAGTTTAACCGTGATTTGTGGCGTGGAAGGGGCGGTTTAGTACTCTATCTAACCTCCACCTGGTAAACCGGTATTTTTTCCATAAAGCCATTCGACACCTGCATATGGATTGCCTTTTTTTTCGCCCCCGAGCATCAGGTTCCTCAACTCACGGGTAACACCTTCAGCATGATAAATTTCGCCGTAATACCTAGCAGTTAGTTGTACGCGCCCCGCACGTATGTAACGCTTTTTAGGGTAGTCGGAAAAAGCCCTTTCGATATCGCCTTCATATTGATCTATCAGGTCAGCCAGGCAAACGGCGTCTTCCATTGCCATGCCGGCGCCAGCCGCGAGATATTGTAGCATGGGGTGAGCGGCATCGCCGAGCAGGGTAACGCGGCCCTTGGTCCATTCTTTTTTAGGTATGCGGTCGCAGAGGACCCACATTTTCCAGACATCGATCTTTTTGAGTAGAGCCCGTACTTCTGGTCTTGCCTCTTTAAAATGGCTATACAACTCATCTGGGTCTCCAAACTCATCCCATCCTTCTACGTATTTCTTACTATGGAATACTGCCACAATATTAAATAATTCCCCCCGCCGCAGCTTATAGTGCACCAGGTGATTACGCGGCCCGGCCCATAATACTACATCTTCCATCCATTTACTGAGACTGTGTGGTACTTCGTCAACGGGCAGAACAGCACGATAGGCGATATGGCCAGAAACAACAGGGTCACCATCACCAATTATTTTTGCTCGTATTTTTGACCATAGCCCGTCTGCACCTACTAGGCCTGACCCCTCAAACGTGTTACCATCAGCCGTTTCTACAATAATACTTTGAGGCCTGCTGCTGTAGCTGGTCACGTTTGCACTGGTTCTCAGATCTATTTCATCCATTTCCATACATGCGTTCAAAAGCACACTATGTAAATCAGCACGATGGATAACAGCGTAAGGTTTACCAAAATGTGATTCAAGTTGTCGTCCCAGTGGCATACGAATCACCTCTTCGCCAGTTAGGCTGTCCATCATGATTATATGCTCAGGAAAATAACCAATTTCGTGCATATCTTTTGTGACTTGCAACCTGTCAAACATGCGATGTGTATTCGGTCCGAGTTGGATACCAGCCCCTATTTCTCCAAATTCCGGAGCTTGTTCCAATACAATACTCTGTCGTCCTTTAATCGCCAGCATTCGCGCAGCCGCTAACCCGCCGATACCCCCACCGGCAATTATGATGGGTTGATTTTCATTCATGCTTCTCTCTTTTGTCTTATCTCTCAGCACTATAGAATTTAATTACTGAAAAAGGATCATAAAGATGGCAGATAATAAAATCACTGTGGATTACGGCCAAGTACCTGCAAAGATAACTTTTCCGAAAAATTTTAATGTTGCAGTTCCGTTTATAGACCGGCATTTAACCGAAGGGCGAAGTGATAAGGTTGCGATCCAGGGCGATTTCGGTTGTGTCAGTTACATACAGCTTTTCGAGAACGTCAACAGGTACGGCAACGCTCTAATTAAGTTGGGTTTGTCGAAGGGTGATCGTGTTTTAATGGTCGTAAAGGATTGCCCACAATTCTTTTATATATTTTGGGGAGCCATTAAGGCTGGAATTGTACCTGTACCGCTCAATACTCTGCTTCGCAGTAATGATTATCGGTATATGATTGAAGATTCGAGCTGCAGTTTGGTGGTCTATAGTCCGGAATATTCGGAGGAAGTTGGTGGGGCATTGGAAGCGGTTAAATCTGGATCTATTCCCTCTCTATCGACTGAAGGGGACGCCTCCCTCGCTAATTTAGCAGAAGAAGCACAAACGAAATTAGGGGCGGTTGCCGCCACCGCAGAAGAGGACTGTTTTTGGCTATATTCGTCCGGATCAACCGGCAGGCCAAAAGGTACAGTGCATTCACATAAGGATATTCCTGTCACCTGTATTCACTATGCGGTTGGGGTGCTTGGTATTACCAGCGAAGATATTTGTTTTTCAGCTGCGAAGCTATTTTTCGCTTATGGGCTAGGAAATGCAATGACATTTCCCTTGTGGGTGGGTGCCACTGCAATACTTTCATCGTCTGCGCCCAACCCTGCAATGACCTTTGAAGTGATTGAAAAATATAAAGCTACAATTTATTTCGGTGTCCCGACCCTCTACGCAGCCCAGCTTCAAGCTCTTGAAAATTCAAGGCCTGACCTTAAATCCATCCGCCTTTGTGTTTCAGCGGGAGAGGCTCTTCCTAGGGATATTTTTCGGCGCTGGAAAGAAAGTACAGGCAGTATAATTCTTGATGGGATAGGCTCTACCGAGATTTTGCATATCTTTATTTCTAATTCTGCCGATGATGTTAAGCCCGGAGCAAGCGGAAAGCTTGTGCCTGGATATCAAGCAAGAATAGTCGGTGAACAAGACAAGATCGTATCCCAAGGTGCTAGCGGTGCTCTTTGGATCCACGGTGATTCGATTGCAAAATCTTATTGGAATAATGCGGATAAGACCGCTGAGACTATAAAGAGTGGCTGGATCAATACCGGAGACACCTATTATCAAGACGAAGCCGGCTATTTTGTCTATTGTGGCCGTAACGATGATATGATGAAGGTTGGCGGTATATGGTGCTCTCCGTTTGAGATTGAGGCCAAGTTGATTGAGCACCCTGATGTACTTGAAGCAGCGGTAGTGGGGCGTGCGGATAAAAATAAGCTAATCAAGCCAGAGGCCTTCGTTATCGTTGCAGAGGGGGTTACTGGAGGGGATGAACTGGCAGAAGAACTTCTTGAGCACTGTAAGGAGGGGTTAGCACGCTACAAGTATCCTCGCTGGTTTAATTTTGTTGATGATTTACCCAAAACGGCTACCGGTAAGATACAGCGTTTCAGGCTGAGAAGCTAAAGTACACAGTTTGGCTTAGTTGTGAATGAAGATGTAATCGGGGGCAGTTAAAATTGAAAGGAGCGTTAAATGGTTGACCTTAAGGATAAGGGGCCTTTGGCATTGAACGGGCTAACCGCTGCAGAGGCCGCCGCTAAACTTGAAGCGGGTGAGATTACTTCCGAGGAACTCACACGTGATTGTCTTGACCGGATTGAAGCGCGAGATGGTGAAATTTTTGCATGGGATCATCTAGACCCTGAATATGCTCTCGAGCAGGCCTGCGCACTAGATAATTTGCCCCGGCGCAGCCCACTGCATGGTGTACCTGTAGGTATAAAAGATATCTTTGATACTAAAGATATGCCGACTGGGCATGGTTTCCCCCCATACCTGGGGAAAGAATTTAATGTGGATTCTACCTGTGTCGCACAATTGCGTGATGCCGGACTGGTAATATTAGGAAAAACCCTAACAACTGAGTTTGCGTGCCCTAAGCCTCGTCAAACACTCAACCCACATGATCCTGCTCGGACCCCCGGGGTATCTTCAAGTGGCTCAGCAGCATCAGTGGCAGACTATATGGTCCCGATTGCAAACGGCACGCAAACAGGGGGCTCAGTAATCGGTCCAGCTGCAAACTGTGGTGTATACGGTTATAAAGCTAGCCTGGATGGAATTGATCGCGGCGGGATTCGCCACTGCAAGAAATCGATTGATACGATTGGTCTCTTTGCCCGTTCAATTGAGGATTTGATCGTACTTCGGCAAGTGCAAACTGGAAGTATGCCAGAATCGAATGCGAAAAATAATTTGCGAATAGGTGTCTTGCGGACCCCATTATGGGATGAGGCAGAACCGGCGATGCAAAAGGCTATAGAAAAAGTAGCAGAAATATTGAGGGGCGCTGGTGCTGTTGTGAGGAACTTTGATTTGCCCCCTTTATTTACGGATATTATTCCGGATGCAGCAGTAATAAACGCTTGGGAAGCTGCCTTAATGCTGAAAACAGAAATTCGTGACCATTATGAAAGTTTTAATGATCATAATCGCGAGAGGATCGAGTGGGTTAAGGGTCTCACCGAAGAGGATTACCGGAATGCTGGAAAGAAGATGAACGCTGCTCGATCTGAAATGGATAAGCTTTTCGATAATTGGGACCTAATTCTATCTCCAAGTTTACCAGGTGAGCCGCCAATTGGTCTGGAAGAGGTCCGTACGGCAACTTTTGCAAGACTTTGGACACAGATGTATACACCATCGGTTAATTTTCCAATATTTGAAGGACCAAGTGGAATGCCGCTTTGCTTTCAGATGGTTGGCCGACGTGATACCGATGATGCAACCTTAGGACATGCAAAATGGGTGGATGAGCAATTGCGCTCTGCCCTAGGGCCAATACCCAGTGGGCTTTAATTATTCGAAAAGCCAGTAATAGCAGTAAGCAACCAGTAGGGCGGGAAGGGCGCTATACAAGGTCGCGATAACAGCTGCTTTCGGTACCATTGCTATAGCTGGAAAAAGGGCGTCGCCATCATTACTGATAGCGTTTCCGACTTCAGCAGAAAATGGTACTAGTCCATTCAGATACATTGTTGCCACGACAAGTTGCGGGCCACAGCCTGGGATAAAGCCCACAAGTATGGCGATAAAAGGCACTAGAGGCGCCCAGATTTGAAATATTTGTTTAAGGTCAATATCTAAAAAATAAATGCCAAGCTCGTATATCAGATATGCAAAGACTACCCAGACAGTTACAAAACAAGTGTCGCCAACCACACGGGCAGGCGCATCACCTAGGCGCCTAGTGCTCCCGGACGCCCAGCCCAATGTGTCAGAAGCCTTTGAGCTTATTTTGTTGGAGGTAGGTGGAGTTATACCCCAGAGCATCAAGGATACGATAGCTCCACCTAAACCAACCCAAACGACTGTTTCAATTCCCATGAAGACACCGAAGATGGCAGACGTGTTAGCCTGGAAAGCAACAAATCCTCCAAAAATTAGGCCGGGAATGAGGAATATGGTCCATAAATAACGCCACCAACGTGAATCTATACGACGGGTATAGGAGTTTGAGGTCTCCTTATGGTTTTCAGATTTCGGGCGAAGAAATCCATTTCCATGGATCGCATCGACAGTGTAGCCAGATGCAATACCAACGAGAAATCCGATACCAAAGATGGCTAATCCAATTTCAGGTGCCGTCGCAAGGAGTAAAAAAGCGGCATCACCCATGGTCGAAGTTAAAACAGAGACGACCGATCCAAAACTAATGCCTCCACGAATATACTGAGTGATAACCATTATAGCCCCGCCGCAGCCGGGTAGAGCACCTAATCCTGCGGCAATTGGGACCTGCCAAACCTGAAAACGGGAAAGTAGAGAAGTGACATCAATTTTGTACCAAGCTTCAAGAAAATAAAATATTACAAGTGTTGCAGCAACAAATACGGTTACTTGAAGGAAGGCATCCGACAGGCTTTGGACCATAATCATAGCCGCATCGGTTGAACAGGCGGAGAGTACGGTTAGTGACAACAAAATCGAAAGTCGGATTAGTCCGAACCCGGCAGCCCACTTTGCGGTCTGTTCAAATCCTCGACGTGCAACTATGCCGAGCGATGTCATCTCTTGGCCCTATAATTTGTTGTAAATGTCCTTGAACCAACCTCTGGACTGCCCTGTCGACAGCAATTAAAAGTTAGCCTTAGCTAAGAATAGTAGAAGCAACTAAGTCATTGTCAACACTCTAATCCCTGAACTATTGTATTTTTATGAATGATTCCGAACATTCCAAAGAACAGCTATCGACGCCGCCTGAGGGGACAGGCGCAATTTCTGCTCACATGACGCCTGATCGTCAAGCAAGTCATTTCAAGCGTGCTCGCCAAGCACGGGAAACAGAAATTATAGAAGATTATGTGGAGCTTGTTGCGGATTTAATCGATGAGCAAGGTGAGGCTCGGGCGGTTGATATTGCAAGGCGGCTTGGTGTTACCGGAGCGACTGTCAACAAGATGATCTCCAGGCTAAAGCAAATGGGTCTGGTCAATGCAGAGCCGTACCGTTCAATTTTTCTAACCAAAGAAGGACGCCATATGGCGGAAGCCTCTCGGGCACGTCATCATATAGTAGTGGCGTTACTAAGGGCGGTCGGTGTGGATGAGGCGACAGCATGGGCAGACGCTGAAGGTATGGAGCACCGTTGTAGTCCTGAGACTTTGGCCGCATTCTCTGAATTTGTAAAATTGAATAAACTCTAAAACAGACTAGGCACCATCGTTGGTTAAAATATTGCTTTATATATAAAATTGTTTCCATGAATTACTGTCAGGGTCCAGATCCCAAAACTAAATCTCCAAACTTTGTCGTTCCTCCAAAAGCTTGTGATGCACACTGCCATGTCTTTGGCCCAGCGAAGCGATTTCCCTTTTCTCCAGATCGGTCCTATACACCGCCTGATGCATCATTTGAAACTATGCAGGGGTTACAAAAGGTTTTGGGTATAGAGAGAGCGGTCATTGTCCAAGCTACTTGTCATGGTACAGATAACACAGCGGCATTAGATGCGATTGCGCGCTCCAGTGGTCGTTATCGCGGCGTTGCAATCGTCGATGATAGCTTCAGCGATGAGGATTTTAATACGCTAAATGAGGGCGGAATAAGAGGAATACGATTTTCCTTCGCGCGCCACATTGGTAACGCACCAGATTTTACAACGGTAAGAAGGATCACTGACCGTGTCGCGCCATTTGGTTGGCATGTTGTAATTTACATGGAGGCACCAGATATTGTCGAGCATGCTCAAACTCTAGTCGACCTACCCCTTCCAGTGGTGATCGACCATATGGGGCGTGTAAAGACCGAAGACGGTATTGATCAAAAACCCTTCCAGCTTCTTTTAGGTTTACTAAAGGAAAAAAAAGATTTTTGGGTCAAAATATGTGGGGCTGAACGCATATCCACTCAAGGTAAGCCTTTTCATGATGCGGTCCCTTTCGCTCAAGCGTGTATAGCCGCGGCACCTGATCGCGTTTTGTGGGGGACAGACTGGCCACATCCTAATATTGATGGTTACATGCCTAATGACGGTGATTTGTTGGATTTGTTAAGTTTACATGCACCCGATGAGAAAATCCGTCGCAGGATCCTAGTTGATAATCCCGCTCACTTGTATGGTTTCAACGACTAAGCATTCGTCAAACTTATTTGCGGCCCTTGTTTCTTTCTATAGGATCTTTGGAATCTATATGATTGTTTAACCGATTGGAATTTCCATCGATTTTTTGACCGCTGGCCGTTGCATCATAAGTTTCACCCAACGCGTTAAGTGTCGATATTCATCTAGGTCTATAAATTTGAACCCAAATGTTCCGAATCGTCCGATGACCATCATGTCGGCGATTGAATATTCAACGGCAAAATACTGGTTATTCTCGAGGTGCCTATCCATTTTCTTGAGAAGGAGACGACATTGCCCCTCAAGGTCTTGCGCATGATTTAAATTAGAAAAGCTCACGGAAACATTAGTGGCAAGATAATAAAGCCATTGCTTCACCTGCCAGCGTGTATCACGCTTACCAAGAAATTTCCCTGTTTTCTCTGCTATATATTCCAGTATAGCTGCTGACTCCATGATTTGTATTGTTAAGCCATTAGGACCATCAGGGTCGACCAGACAGGGTACCTTGCCACTCGGACTTATTTTTAAATATTGAGGTTCTTGATTTTTACCACCATGCGGGTCAATGGGAATTAAATTATATGGAAGCCCGGTTTCTTCCAAAATGATGATAGGGCGACGGCCGTTTGCCGACTTCCATGCGTATAAGTCAATCATAGCCATATCTCTTTCGAATTTAGGGTTGAGATTAATTTCCAGTATAAAGCGTGTTTCGACACCGCTAATGGTCTCAAATAAATTTTAAGCGTGCTATCTTCTCATTATATTCATTCATACAATCCTCGAAAGTAACTTTTAAGAGTTAAGCCTCGAATTAAATTTGTGATAGGGGCTGTTGCCGGATTGTCTGACTGCTTATGTGCCAGTACACTAAGATTGCTGCAACTAAAATTCCAGGGGAGACACATGGCAGACAATCCGAGACTTAATGGTGTAATTGGTGCACTTGAAGAGGGAAGACCTGCCTTCACCGCATTCTCTACTCCCGATATACCTTCAGCAATTGCCTATAGCACGAATACTGGCTACGACGGTATTGTCTTTGAGATGGAGCACAATCCCTGGGACGGTCCGGTATTGCGTGATTGTTTGCAATATATGCTGAACCGATCGCAAATTGCTAATTCAGGTTCACTGGCACCCCCGGTAACGCCAATGATTCGAGTGCCGCCCAACGGAAATGAAATGGCTCAGTGGCAAGCCAAGCAAGCACTTGATCTGGGAGTATATGGGGTCGTTTGGCCCCATATCAGCTCTGTTGAAGAGGCTTATAACGCGGTTGCTGCTTGTCGCTACCCTAGAATGAGTGACGCACCGTTATATGAGCCGGCTGGCATTCGCGGTGACGGACCTACGGCGGCTACCCGTTATTGGGGTCTTAGTCAGCAAGATTATTATCAGAGAGCAGATGTGTGGCCTTTAGCTCCAGAAGGAGAAATTCTGGTGATTTTAATGATCGAGGACACTAAAGGTATGGCTGTCCTATCAGATATTTTGCAAAACGTTCCAGGGGTGGGCGCAGTTCTCATTGGTGAGGGGGACCTGAGCCAGGAGCTGGGCTATCCCCGTCAGTATGAGCACCCGATAGTTTTGGAGGCTATGGCCGAAATCGTTAACACCTGTAAAGAAAATAAAGTGGCGGTAGGACATCCACACGTTAACGCTGGAAATGTCCAGAGAATTCTGGAAGAAGGGTATACTTTCTTAATGGCCGCCCCAGTTCGTTCGACCCCTGGCTTAGATAAAGGGTTGGAGCTCTCTGGGCGTGCTGGCAAGGGTGATGATAAGCAGGGAGACCCCGCTCCATCCTATTAATGTGACCGATTTCGTGTTCGGTGGTGCTTTAGCTGAAATTGTTGATAAGTAAGACAGGAGAATGAGTGATGATTATTGATTGCCACGGCCATTATACGACAGAGCCCGATGCACTAACGGATTACCGCAAGAGCCAACTCGCCGGGGTGGACAATGACCCAAACTTTGTTCCGTCGGAGGCAAACTTTAGTTGTAGTGATGATGAAATGCGAGAGCGTTTGGAGCCCGCTCAAATTAAGCTACAACGAGAACGTGGGTCTGATGTAACAATTTTTTCCCCTCGTGCGGTCGGAATGGGGCACCATCTTGGTACTGCAAAAACCAGCGAATATTGGGCAACTATTTGCAATAATATGGTACGAAGGGCATGTGACCTTTACCCGGAGAATTTTGTGCCAGTATGTCAGTTGCCCCAATATCCTGGCGTTGAGCCAAAGAAAAGTGTTCCTGAACTAAAGCGTTGCGTCAATGAAATGGGTTTTATTGGGCTCAATCTTAACCCTGACCCATCAGGAGCGATGTGGACCGACCCGCCCATCACTGACAAGTGGTGGTATCCAATTTACGAGGCAATGGTCGAATTGGATGTACCAGCAATGTTACATGTTAGCGGATCATGTAATCCTAATTTCCATCACACCGGTTCGCATTATTTATGTGGTGATACCACAGTATTTATGCAGCTGTTAATGTCAGACCTTTTTAAAGAGTTCCCAACATTAAAGTTTATAATTCCACATGGCGGTGGTGCGGTACCCTATCATTGGGGCCGGTTCCGTGGATTAGCACAAGACATGGGGCGTCCAACTTTAGATGAGCTGTTACTAAACAACGTGTATTTTGACACATGTGTCTATCATCAGGCTGGAATAGACTGCCTGCTTGAAGTGATACCAACGAAAAATATTCTTTTTGCTTCAGAAATGGTTGGAGCTGTTCGCGGGGTTGATCCGGAAACCGGCTTTAACTACGACGATACAAAAAGATATATCGATGCAGCGGATATATCAGGTAACCAAAAGGCCCAAATATTCTCAGAGAATGCATTCAGTGTTTTTTCAAGATTGGAGCAGGCCATGAGTGGAGAAAAATAGGGAGCATCTGGTTCAGCTGCGGACGGAATTTTGGTTAAATTGTTATTTAGCTGTCTAAGTTGAGCCAAAATTTGTTAAAAGAAAATTAAAATTAAAATTTTTTCCACAGGTTTTCCACAGCAAAAGCGTTAGTTTTCCACAGGCTATAAATCACTTTTTATGAATACATCCACCTATTTATGCACAAAATATAGTAGGTATAAGGGTATAAGACACTAATTATTGTTGACGTGACGAGTCAGCTTAGGGCACACTTGTCGCCGTTCCGTCATGTTGAGGGAAGGAAAGTGTAACGCCCCGTCTGCTTTTAGTTAGGCTTCAAAAGCTTAGTCGGGTGCTGGGTCGTTGAGTCTTCTAATTTGCTCAAACATAAAGCGGGTTCGAGGAGTGGGTTTATCCCAACGAATCAAAAGATGGGATCGAAAAGCGTAGTAGTTGGTAGTGTAAGGGGAGGTTTAGGCGTGCTTGATATTGTTAACGGAGATGTAACACCTGAAGTCCTTCAGACGGAACGAGGTATTCGGGTAGTAGTTAATAAAGGCTGCGATGAATTACTGACAGAGTTTGGTAAGGAAACGCTGTCAGATAGATATTTGATGCCGGACGAGGGTTATCAGGATTTATTTGCCCGTGTTGCTGCGCATTACGCAGATGACACGGAGCATGCGCAGCGTCTCTACGACTATATAAGTAATCTCTGGTTTATGCCGTCCACGCCGGTACTTTCAAATGGGGGTACGAAACGCGGCTTACCGATTTCTTGTTTTCTTAATGAGGCCGACGACAGTCTCCAAGGCATAGTCGGGCTCTGGAACGAAAATGTGTGGTTGGCTGCCAAGGGTGGTGGAATTGGTAGTTATTGGGGTAACCTGCGCTCTATAGGCGAAAAGGTTGGTGCTAATGGAAAGACTTCTGGCATTATTCCTTTTATTCGGGTGATGGATTCACTGACCCTTGCCATTAGCCAAGGTTCACTTAGGCGAGGCTCCGCTGCTATCTATTTGCCAATTGATCACCCTGAAATTGAAGAGTTTATAGAGTTGCGTCGTCCTACGGGGGGTGATCCCAATCGTAAGGCACTAAACCTTCATCATGGCATTCTCTTGACAGACGAGTTTATGCGTTTGGTAGAAGAAGACGGTGAAATGCCGTTACGAAGCCCTAAAGATCGCCACGTCGTCCGCACAGTTCCCGCTCGCTCTCTTTGGGTTCGTTTGCTGACAGCTCGAGTTGAAACAGGCGAACCTTATTTCATTTACATTGACCACGTTAATAAAGCGATTCCGGAACATCATAAGCTTGCTAATTTACAAGTTAAAATGTCGAATCTGTGTAGTGAAATTACACTTCCAACAGGAACAGATAAGGATGGTCAGGAACGCACGGCTGTTTGTTGTCTTTGTTCACTGAATTTAGAAACTTGGTTCAATTGGAAAGATGATCCACAATTTATTCCGGATGTGATGCGATTTCTCGACAATGTCCTCCAGGATTTTATTGATAATGCACCGGATGAAATGGCCCGGGCACGTTACTCTGCAATGCGCGAGCGCTCTGTCGGTCTTGGGGTCATGGGACTCCATTCGTTCTTTCAATCGCAAAATATTCCGCTTGAATCTGTTATGGCAAAGGTATGGAATAAAAAAATCTTCAAATATATTCGAGAGCAGGTAGATGTAGCGTCAGTGAAATTGGCAGAGGAACGTGGTGCCTGCCCAGATGCTGCTGATTATGGAATCATGGAACGATTTTCGAGCAAGATGGCAATTGCGCCAACAGCGTCAATTTCAATAATCTGTGGTGGATCATCACCAGGGATTGAGCCAATTGCGGCAAACTCTTTTACACACAAGACACTGTCAGGATCCTTCAGCGTCAAAAACAAATATTTAAAGGCCTTGCTTGAAGAAAAAGATAAGGATACTGAAGAAGTTTGGTCTTCAATCACAACTCATGAGGGATCGGTTCAGCATCTCGATTTCCTGACCGATGATGAAAAAGACGTATTTAAGACGGCGTTCGAGCTTGATCAACGCTGGATCATAGATCTAGCTGGGGATAGGGCGGAGTTTATATGCCAGTCTCAATCTGTGAATGTGTTTTTACCGGCTGATGTAGAAAAGAAAATTTTACATCAGATACATTGGCAGGCATGGAAGAAAGGTGTGAAAAGTTTGTATTACTGCCGCTCAAAGTCAATTCAACGTGCTGAAGCTGTTTCCCAGAAGCAAGAGGTAAGTGAAATGATGGTCGATGGTGTTATGCCTGTGCCCTCACCCGATGCTATTCATGTGCCGGCAGCTGAGGTGGTACCCCAAAATACTTCAGAAAACGAAAACGACTACGAGGAATGTCTCTCCTGTCAATAAGTGCAATTTTTACTAGGAAAAGGTAATATGTCGCTGTTGGAAGAAAAAATTGTGTACAAGCCATTCCGCTATCCGTGGTGTTATGACGCTTGGTTGACGCAGCAGCGAGTCCACTGGATCCCGGAGGAAGTGCCTTTGGCGGATGACGTCAAAGACTGGCATAATAAGTTACATGCAGAAGAACGGCATACGCTGACACAAATATTCCGCTTTTTTACTCAAGCGGATATCGAGGTCAATAATTGTTATATGAAGCATTACACTCAAGTCTTTAAACCGACTGAGGTTCAAATGATGTTGGCTGCGTTTTCCAATATCGAAACAGTACATATCGCGGCGTATTCCTATCTTCTAGACACTATTGGTATGCCAGAAACAGAGTATGAGGCGTTTCTCCGATATAAGGAGATGAAAGATAAATACGACTATATGCAGGGTTTTAACTGCGAGAGTAAGAGGGATATTGCCATGACTCTGGCAGTATTTGCAGCGTTTACTGAAGGTCTACAGCTCTTCGCATCATTTGCAATCCTCCTAAATTTTCCACGCCATAATAAAATGAAAGGTATGGGACAAATCGTTTCTTGGTCGGTACGCGATGAAAGCTTGCACTGTGAATCTATGATTAAATTATTTCGTACCTTTGTATCGGAAAACCCGGAAATTTGGACTGCTGAATTACAGCGCGAAATTTATCTCGCTTGTAATACCGTAGTTGACCATGAAGATGCTTTTATCAATTTAGCATTTGAACTTGGACCAGCGGAGGGATTAACGGCGGCAGAAGTAAAGGACTATATCCGCTTTATAGCTGATCGGCGTCTCTCGCAGCTCGGTCTGCAACCTATATTCCGTATTGAGAAAAATCCTCTTCCTTGGCTGGATGAAATCCTGAATGGCGTTGAACACGCAAATTTCTTTGAAAATAGGGCGACTGAGTATTCTAAGGCGGCCACACTTGGAAGTTGGGATGAGGTTTGGGATAGCTGATTGCTTAGAGTAGTTTTCTAGAGTAGGCACCGGAGCAATTAGCAGGGCCGCCGCTCCTAAGGGGCGGCGGTCCTTTATTTTTGTGATATTAGCAAAGAAAACTATTGGCTGCTTGCTATTTATCGTTAATTACAGCGATGCTAAATGTTCTGAGGCATTAAAATACGGCAGGTTATCTTGGCTGGAACATCCCATGACGGCTAAACGTTCGGCAATTCTGATGGCCTTTTGATATTTTCGTTCGCTTTCATCTAATTCATGTTCCTCGAAGGCAGTTCCGCAGATCAGGATCCCGTAATGGGCCTGGACAGTTCTTATTTCACGACCTGTGAGCATACCATCAGAAATAATGGAAAGATCAAATTCATCGTTTTTGATAATTTGGATTTCATTTTCCACAAGGTATTCACGGATCCTAGTTTCGGCTTTCAACGCTATATCCCAATAATCCGATTCTGATCGAGTTGTTTCACCGGAAACAACGTCAAATGCCATACAAAATGCTAGAAAAACTTGTTCTTTGGGCGTGGCGGTACGCCAAGCAGTACCCCCAAGGTTTCGCCATACTGAAAGATTCATTTCATCGAAAACTCTAGGAACTCGGTCGAAGAAAAGTGTGTGAAGACGGTTTTCCGTTAACGAACCATCCTGAGTTTGCTCTTTATAGATGTCGATGGCCGCGTAGGTGCCGCATACCGGGCAAGTATCATCTTCATATAAATTCTTTTTGTATATGTAAGAACAACGCGTTTTATTAGAGAGTTTATTTTCACAAAGTAGGTAAGAATCTCTTCCTGCTTCACCGTCCTGTTGTTGGCCTACCCAATTAAAACGGTTGGTAAACTGCATATACGATTTTCGATGGCTCCAAAGGCTCCATTCCAGTTTCTCAACAGGACCAAAGGTCGTCCAATTAGAACTTACGTCAATAATTACACATTTTTCTTTTTTGGGTGCAGAACGGAGACCACGGCCAACCGATTGGCCCCAAAGTACTTTTGACAGGGTTGGTCTAAGATGGACAATGATATTACAGTGAGGATTATCCCAACCTTCTGCCAACACGCCCACCGATACCATAGCCTCTACTTGACCGGTTTCATGGCCTTTTAGGAGCTTCATGCGCTCCTTTATAGGTGTTTTTGCGGTCACAATTTCTGCTGTAATGTCAGCTTGGCGTATACGGAATAGCGTCTCCTCCGCAACACTGATATCCGCGCAGAACCAAGCGGAAATGGGTCGCGGTGTTGCCTTCTCACGCTCTTGGGCGTAGCTGGTCATTGCATAGTCGATCATAGATGATTTGACGATAGCGGGGGCCAGTTTTGAGACCGGAAAATCGCCAGAACTGATATCGATTCCACTCAGGTCAAGGTCATGTACAAAATGGGTCCGGTATACTGGAGGAACTAACACACCCTCTGAAATCAAATTCTCAATGTCAGCACAGTCAATAATAGCATCGAAGGCTAAATTTAATTGATCTCGTTGGTCACCGGTCCGCCGCTCGGGTGAAGCGGTTAGCCCGATTAGTTGGGCCTTATCTTTACCATGTTCTTTAAAATCATCGAGAATACGTTTGTAGCCCTTACCATTTGGCGAAACGCGATGGGCTTCATCGACGATAATTAAATCGGCTTTTGGGATGGCATCAGCCAATACATCCTTGGCGCGCATGCTCGTGGAAAGGAGGATATTATAGCCTTCGAAAGCGGGCCCCGTATCGGATACGGTTAATTTTCTGACGTTATGTTCGTCACGCAAAGCCCCCTCGAGTTGCTCTAGCAATACCAACCGGTGGCACAAAACGATTACTTTTTGGTCCTGGTAAAAGCGCTTAATAAGCTCACTTGCGAGCACAGTTTTTCCAGCTCCTGTCGGCGCCTTCAGAATAAATCGTCGATGTTCTTTAACGATCGATGGGAATTGATTGATGATGTCTTGTTGCCAAGTTCGTAGGGGCATTTAGCTACTTTTACAAAAAGATTGTTATTTCATTCGCCGCGGAAAAATTTACCATCTTATAACGGTCCATTAGCGCTATGTCTTCAAAAGAATGGAGATTACGCTATATTTCTGTGAGATTTTCATTATTCGGTAGCTTAAATATAGTGGAAAGTGGATGGCTTACCCTTAATGATTAAGTCAGTTTGACTAGGTTGTTTAGGTTTCAGTGATTTTATAAATTTTCTTGGGTATTAAATGAAGTTTCCCACGGGCCAAAAATCCGGCTTCTGTATCCTAGTTGCCGGAATTCTCTCTTATGGCTGGTTGTGGCCGGTCATGTCTATGGGCGTGGAGTATTTACCTCCACTTTGGTTCGCCAGTGCAAGGGTTTTCCTCGGCGCCCTCGTACTTATGGCCATACTAGCAGTGCGCGGGGAGTTAAAACTTCCTACCCGATCGGATTTTCCCGCCATTTTAAGCGTCGGATTTTGCATGATGGGGTTCTATGTATCCCTCGTTCACACAGCGATGACATTCATTCCCGCAGGACGTGGCGCGTTGCTTGGCTACTCGACACCCCTATGGGTTGCACCGGCTGCAGTTTTAATATTTCGAGAGAAGTTGACAGTGATGAAAGCATGTGGAGTGGTGCTGGGTCTCAGCGGTTTAGCAATTTTGTTTAATCCGTTAGAACTTAACTGGTCAGATAGGGGAGCCTGGTTAGGAAGCGGTATGTGTGTCCTTGCCGCGATCTCTTGGTCGATAGCAATACTTCAAATGCGGGGTCATAAATGGCATCTCACGCCGCTACAACTTGGCCCATGGCAGTTACTCCTTGCTACCGCTGTAACCCTACCATTTTCAATATGGGTTGAAGACCACCGTACCCCAATATGGTCAATAGAATTATACGGGTTGCTCCTTTATGGCGGGGCTATCGGGACCGCGTTAGGACTGTGGTCCATTGCATCAGCAATTCAACGGCTGGGGGCGTTAACTACGTCGGTTGGTCTACTCGGAGGACCAATGGTGGCCCTAACAACCAGTGTTATGTTTTTAGGGGAAGTAATGACAATAACCCTTGGTGCCGGTCTGGTTCTAATTCTTGGTGGGATAGCGCTTGTCATCTTGGGGGAGCAAAGAAACTGCGAGACTAACGTCTTGCAATCTAGGAGCCCTTCGCGCTCAATAGGAAATTAGGACTAATTATAAGCTGAGGTATCTAATGCCGTTTTTACCATCACTACCAGCAGATGCTGGTGTCCGCAAGTTATGGGAAGTCTTTAACCCGGAGGCTCATAAGGGTTTACAAAAATTTTCCCGTGCCTTTATGAGGCGTGAGGGAAAGTTAACTGCAGCCGATAAAGAAATGATTGCCGCTTATGTATCTAAACTGAATGATTCCGAGTATTGTTATGCGGGTCACTCCCGTGTTGCTGTAAACCTCGGAACCGATCCGGGGGTTTTCGAGCCTTTAGCAGAGAGCATTGATGGCGCGCCGGTTCGAGAGGAACTCAAACCACTTCTAGAATATGTAAGAATTTTGACACTTACACCTTCTAGGATCACCAAGGCTAACGCCGATGCTGTGTTAGCCGCGGGTTGGGATGAACAGTCTTTTCATGAAGCAATTATCGTTTGCGCTCGTTTTGCAATGATGAACCGCATTACACTCGGACATGGTTTAGTTGTTGATGAAGAAAGGCGGGCAAGTGATGCCCTTAAAATGAACTACGGAGCGAATTAATATGCCTACCTTTCCAATTCCCGAGCTTTCTCTTGGTGGACGAGTTGTAATTATGACTGGTGGTGATAGGGGATTAGGGTTTTCTATGGCCAAAGCATTGGCTCAGTGTGGGGCTCGTTTGGTAATTGCCTCGACTGATGAAGAGGGGTGCATTCGGGCTTCTTCAGAACTTAATGAAGCCGTGGGAGCTGAGAATTCTATAGCAGCGACGACAGATATCTTAGACCTTAATCAGTGCCGCGATACAGTAAAAAAAGCCTTCACGATTTTCGGGCGTTGCGATGTCGTTTTTAATAACGCCCGAAGGCTGATGCGGGGACCAGGTTTGCCGCCACAGGGAAACTCTCTACCTTTTTACGAGACGGATCCGGAAATTTATCAGCAAACGGTGCAGGTAAATGTCATTGGGACATTCTTTATGGCTCGGGCCGCTGTTGAACATTTTCGTGAAAAAGGTTCCGGTAAAATAATCAATATTTCCACTTCAAGGCGAAACTTCTCGGGGCCGAAAAATTCACCATATGGGGTTACCAAGGCAGCGGTAGAATCAGAGACGCTGATCTGGGCTCGAGATCTTGACGGAACAGGAATTACTGTTAACGCACTATTACCTGGAGGATCAGCAGATGCTGATCCAAACAGGCCGAAAGATCCTAGCAAAGTACTTCTGCCGGTTGATATTATGGACCCACTTGCGGTTTGGCTGGTTTCTGATCGTTCTGACGCGGCTAACGGTTGTCGATTTGTTGGAAAATTGTGGGACCCCAATATTCATCCGGATGCTGCTGCTGACGGCGCACGCGAAGAGCCTGTCTTTATGGAACAGCAATATGCAAAAAATTGACTCATAAAATCTCAGGGTAGGCCGAGAACCCGTTTCGCAGTGATATTGCGCTGGATTTCACTAGATCCAGCATAAATTGTTATACGCCGGACCTCACGCCACAGGACGGAGACGTCTACAGAGCCCTCTTTTGTTTCGATTGGTTCCACGTCCGCTGCATGACCTCCTGCTGCTTCAAACATTAAGTCGGCGATGCGTTGAATGTTCTCCGTAGCGACAATCTTCATAAAGGAAGAGCCTGCCCCTATATTCATTCCTGCCTTGGCCTGCTGGACAGCATGAGAAAAAACCGCTGACTGGGCTAGAACATCTAGCTCAAGACCAATAACCTTATCCTTAAAAACCGGGTTATTCATTACTCCCGTTGCATTTGCGACACGCTGTAACTTATCCAAACATTGAAGAGCCATTTGAGGGTTGGCATTCCCAATGCGTTCGGATGCGAGGAGTGCCTTTGCGACCGACCAGCCTTCGTTGAACTCACCAACCAGGTTGTTTACCGGGATACGAACGTCATCAAAAAAAACCTCTGCGAACTCTTCATCATCTGCGATCGTTTTAATTGGGCGAATGGTTATGCCTGAAGTTTTTAAATCAATAAGTACCATTGAAATGCCACCCTGTTTCTTGGGGGCATCAGGGTTGGTCCGAATAAGGGCGTACATCCAGTCGGCGAAGTGGCCTCCTGTGGTCCATATTTTTTGGCCGTTTATAACAATTTCTTCGCCGTCAACCTCACCCCGGGTTTTAAGGCTTGCGAGGTCAGAGCCAGCGCCTGGTTCAGAGTAACCCTGACACCACATTACTTCCCCTGAGAGCATCCCGGGCAAGTGCTCAGATCTTTGCGCGTCGGTGCCGTGATGCATTAAGATAGGTCCGATGTGCCCTAACGCTTGACGGGATAGAATCGGAGCTCCCGCATGGCCAAGTTCCTCCTGGAGAATAAGCTGTTCGGAGATGCTTGCCTCCATTCCCCCGTATTCTTTGGGCCAGTGAGGAGCAATCCACCCCTGTTCGTATAGTTTAAAGTGCCAAGGTTGGATCATGTCTCTAGGCGGGCGGGTTGACCAGCCGCGAAGGTTTTCCGGCAGGTTTTCTGCCAACCAGTTGCGAACTTTAGCCCGAAATTTTTCGTCTTCCGGACTATCTACAAGAAAACTTAATGAACTCATTGTTGATTATTGGTCCGGTTCAAAAGCAAAATATTCGAAATCAACATTTATTTTATCCCAACAAAGTCTAACAGGCATACCAATTTCGACGCATTTGGTAGGACAGTTGTGCAGTAGGCTCATTATCCTCACGCCTTCTTCAAGATTTACAGCGGCGATCAAATAAGGTTCTTCTCCTTCAAAACCTCTCGCCGGAATCACTGTTTCAGTATATGAATAAATAGTCCCTTTTCCAGAAACCTCTCGCCACTCCAAATTTTGTTTTCCTGTATATACACTCAAACCGCGCGGATAGAACTGATATTTGTCCGCGACTGGATCATACTGGAGGAGGAATTTGTGTTCATTAATGGCATCCCAAAAAGGCTGCGTAACATTAGTTGGCGTGGGCGCCGGGCGGGGTTTTTTATCACGTTCTACCATTATCCTCGCTCCAAAATGAGTACGGCGCTGGTACCCCAATTGCGGACATATGGAATAACGCCAATTCCGGTGCACATGGCGGTGGAGGGGTTAGGCACTTGACGGTCAGTTGCCTCACCAAACAGCTGACGTAATGCTTCAATTATATTGAGCTGTCCCCCCGCTAATCCCGGTTGACCAGCCGAAATTTGGCCGCCGCCTGTGTTAATTGGTAATGTCCCGGTGGGCGAGATATCAGTTGATAGTAAATAGTCAGAGCCCTCTCCGCGCGAGCAAAACCCTATCTGTTCAAGTTGCAGCATTTCAGCAATTAGGAAATCATCATAGGGGTGGAACATATCAATATCATTTGTTGACATGCCCGCTTTTTCGAGAGCTTGTGGCCCTGCCACACCAAACCCAGTCTCTGTAATATCTGGCAACTGGTCATGAATATTGAAGTTCGTAAGCTCCGCATAAGCAATTGGATGGGCAATTTTTTTAAGCCCTAATTTCTTGGCCCTATCAGTTGAGGTAATGATGATTGCGTTTCCGCCATCGCAAGGCATCACCGAATCCAGCAAACGCAATGGAGTTGAAACCATGCGAGCATTTAGATAGTCGTCGACTGTTATTGGCTTGCGCAGTCCTTCCACAGCGACGTCATTCACAAGCGCACCATTTCGCTGCGCCACGGCAAGTTTGCCTAAAGCCTCAAACTTTAAATTATACTCATGCATGTAACGGTGCATTATCAACCCGAATGCACCTGGTGGACCCTGTATCCCGGTTGGATTACGAAATTCTGATCTGTAGGAACGTTGGTCGTCGACCCGTCTTGTTGTCGGGACGGCGGCCGCAATGGATAGCACAGTTTCACAATAGCCTGACTGGATGGCAGCAGCGGCGCGAGCAACATTCCCGGGCATAGATGCCCCACCGATATCAGTTGTCTGGGTCCAGGAAGTTTGTAATCCCAGATGATCCCCAAGGTAGTTGGACCAAAAGTTATTGCCGGCCTCGCTGGATGGAAGGACAGTCGACATACCGTCTATATCCTTGGTACTAAGGCCCGTATATTCTAATACCCGAGAAGTTGCTTCGGCAGCAACATCGTAGGTCGAACGCCCCGAGCGACGTACATTCTTGACCTCACCATAGCCAATTATGGCAATATCTTTTTTTGCCAAAGGATTTAGCATGTTCTCAACCGGATTGTTTCTTCCTGAAATATTACCCTACGCCCGGTTAAAATTCTGTCAATGGCTGGCAACCCGTTGCAAACAGGTAAAGGCTGCGCGAATATCTGGGCAGAATGTTTAAAGAAGGAAGAGAAAAGAAAGAAAAGATATGGGAGGAGAGCCTACGAGTAAAGTTGATGCCCTGTTAAATCCCAAAAGTGTCGCAATCCTTGGTGCTCGAGAAAACCCAATGGATTGGACAGCGCGTATTTTTGCTAACTACAAGCGCTTTAAATTTAAAGGGCCTGTCTGGCCAGTGAATCCTCGTTTAAAAAAAATTTGGGGAGTGACATGTTATCCTGGTCTGTCGGATCTTCCTGAAGCTCCGGATCATCTTGTTGTTATGCGGGCGGCGGCTTCTGTCAGTGAAATTTTGCGTGAGGCGGCTTCTATGGGCACCCGCAGTGCGACCATTTATGCAGCAGGATTTTCCGAACTCGGAACAGATAGGGGTGTCGCATTAGAAAAAGAGCTCCGCGGCGTTATTGAAGAAACTGAGATGGCGGTATGCGGTCCCAATTGCCTTGGCAGCTTATCAGCAAAAGGAAGGTCACTGTCGCTTCCTGACGACCGAATTCGAGAGTTGGTTACGGGTCCCGTTGCCATGGTAGGACAAAGTGGAACCACGACGCCCGGCATCGGACGGACGCTAATTGATCGCGGTATTGACGTTGGCTACATTGTCACAAGCGGGAATGAGGTCGGTCTGACCACGGCGGATTATATAAATTATTTTGTTGATGACCCTGACGTAAGACTGGTTTTTTGTCTCATTGAATCTGTTCGGCAGCCAAAGGACTTTCTGGCAGCCTGCCGCCGTGCACGCGACGTCGGAAAGCCTGTTGTTGCACTCAAGATGGGGGTTTCCGCTGGAGGAAGAGCGGCAGCATTGGCGCATACAGGCTCAATGGCAGGAGCAATTGAGGCATTTGATGCTGTGGCGGGCGATGCGGGGGTTATTCGGGTAGAAAGTGGCGACGCGGCCATCGATTTAATCGAGCTCTTGGTTAATGCTGGTTTACCAAAGAAAAATAACATTGGTGTCTTGGTTTACTCGGGTGGCGTGCGAGGTTTGTCTTTGGATGCTGCTGATCGTCATGGTGTTCCATTGCCGGATTATTCTTCTGAGGCAACGGCCAAGTTTAGAGAAATTTTAGGTGATGATTTACGAGTAACAAATCCACTCGATGCTCCGGGTTTTATGAACCAGAAGCTGGAAACGATCATTGATATGGTATCTGCCATACAAAATGATCCAAATGTTGGG
>CAZCKO010000005.1:50087-78337 GCA_964499275.1 uncultured Rhodospirillaceae bacterium | reverse complement strand
CCCTTACTCAGACATTGCTTGAGTACATGCCCACCAACAGCAGAAAATTGAAGGCCCTGCATCCCGCTATTTTGATAAAATGTTATTTCTTCATTCTTTTCCCTTCCCTGAGCACGCCCAGAGATTACGTCACCATAACTTGGAAAAACATTAACAATATCACGAGAGGAATTACGGCGCGGTAATCGTTTTCTCTCTTCTGGCGTGCCGGCAATGAACGCTACCGGGCTATGACCGTGTGCAGCTTTGACGGTAATCCCGTCACTGCCCTCCACCTCTTCAAATGCATCCTCCAATATTTTCAAACCCTGAATCCCCTGACGGATTTTGACATCGCAGACATCTAGTCCATCCTGAGCGATTTCAAAGGCATTAACTATTGTCACATGTTGTCCAGCCTGTAGCCAGTCCCCTCTGATTGTAGGGACCATTGTATCAGTACAACTCGAAACAATATCTACTCCTTCGTAAACGAGTTGTGGGTCATCGACCGCAATGACCTCGAGATTATGCTTTAGTCTCATTTCCTCAGCGTAAGATTCTCTATTAGCCTTGGTTGGGCTGTAAACTTTAACCTTTCGGATATTCCTTACACAGCAGAATGCCGAGAGGAACGTGCGAGCCATACCGCCAGAACCTAGCATGCCAACCGTTTCGGAGTTTTCACGTGACAAAAGTTTTGCGCCGAGCCCAGCACCAGCTCCAACCCGCACATGTTGAATTATTCCATCGTTTATCAATGCTAGCGGTTCACCAGTATCCGCGCTGAAAAGAAAAACGAGACCGCAATAGGTGCCCTCTTCCCGACAATACTTTTCTTCTGTCCGATTTCCTTCATCATCTGTAGGCCACGTAATAATATCCGATTTCATTCGAATAGCGAAAATTCCATCGTTGTATCCTTCCATTGTGCCCCAACGATAGTAACCCTCTTGGTTTTCCATAGAGGGTGCATAAAGATCGCACCGTGGTCGGTGGGTAGCCGTTCCCTCAACGAGCTGACCAAACGCCTGTTCAAGACAAGAGATTGCATCTTCCATAGTCAGTACATCGGCAACGACATCGTTATGAATAAAAAGCATCGAAATCACCTCGTAAATTAAATTTATGTTCCGCGATTTGCTGTAGAGGCCATGAAAAGTTATTATGGTCGTCAGTCAACAAACACCGCGCGCATAACTTTAATATAGAGAGATAAAATCAATGGCACCACATGACGGACCCGACGGACACACCCACGAATGGGCAGCACCCACCGATAAGCTAACTCGAGCTGGTTTGGGCACATTCAAGGCACCTAAATCACCATACGATTTATGGATGGACGCCCAGGGTATCCCGATATATCGAGATATAGGGGTAAGCAAGGTCCAGAACCTCCCAACAAAAAAATGGGAACTGATGGGAGGTAACGCCTCATTCATTCAACTTTTCGGCACCGAAGGCATGTGGGGTTGTCACATTATCGAGGTCCCGGGTGCAGGAGCACTTAACCCAGTTAAACACATTTACGAACAGCAATATTTTGTCGTTGAAGGTCGCGGCTCAACAGAGGTTTGGGAAGAAGGCCAGGAAGACAAGGTTCATGTATTCGAGTGGCAAAAGGGTTCCCTTTGGTCTGTGCCGCTCAACGCAATGTACAGAGTGGTAAATGCCTCTTCAAGTCCAGCACTGCTGCTCGGTGGTAATACTGCTCCAAATGTAATGAACATCTATGAGAACGCCGATTTTATTTTTAATTGTCCCTACAAATTCCGCGATCGTTTTGACCCGGAGCGAGAAGATTACTACAAGCCCAGCGATGAAATTCTTGCTGACCCGATAAGAGGTCTGGCCATGACCCAAACAAATATCGTTCCTGACATAGTCGATTGTGAACTCCCCCTCGACAATAGGCGGTCGCCCGGTTATCGCCGGATTGAACCACATATGACTGACAACAATTTTTATCTTTGGATTGGTCAGCATGAAACCGGCCGTTACTCTAAAGGCCACGCCCACGGCTCGGCAGCAGTTCTGATTTGTATAAAAGGTAAGGGCTACACTTATACTTGGCCCGCAATACACGGTCAGACACCCTGGAAAGACGGAAAACAAGAGTTCGTGATGAGGCAAGATTACGAACCTGTAGGCATGGTCTCGGCCGCCCCGATGAGCGGTGACTGGTATCACCAACATTTTGGTGTCAGTGCTGGTCCTCTCCGTCTCACCGCATGGTTTGGTCCCCATCACCCCGGCCGCAAGGTCAAACGACCAGGCGAAAAGGCTCTCGATTTTGGCGCTATAGACGTTCGCGATGGCGGAACCGCAATTGGTTACGACATGGAAGACCCCTATCTTCGCAATGAGTTTGAAGGCTATTTAGAAAAAGTCGGGGCCGATACCCAGATGGAACCAGAACTTTATGAAAGCAAGGCCAATTAAAAGTGCCAGAAAATAACGATGGTGGTAGGTTTTCGAGTATTGACCGACATATTGCTGACGAAGAGGAAATAGAGCTGGTTAGTGTGGGCGTTGATATTGGTTCTTCAACGTCTCACCTCGTGTTTTCTCGTGTCCTGATGGAACGAGTCGGTGCGAGGTATATTGTTGCCCAGCGTGAAATAATCCACGAGCCGCCGATCCAGCTTACTCCCTATGCGGATGGGGAAGATATCGATGCCACAACCCTAGGAAAATTTATAGATCAAAGTTTTAAAAGTGCAGGTATCACTCGATCAGACGTAGACACCGGAGCCCTGATTTTGACTGGTGTTGCGGTGCGCCGGAAAAATGCTCGAGCCATTGGTGACCTCTTCTCAGCCGAAGCTGGACGGTTTGTTGCAGTAAGCGCCGGAGATGGACTTGAAGCTACGATGGCTGCTCATGGGTCAGGAGCTGTCATACGATCATCAAAAAGTGATGGACTAACAATAAATGTCGATATAGGCGGCGGAACCACTAAGATCGCCCACTGCCGACAAGGCAAAGTGGAACGCGTTACAGCTGTGGATTGTGGAGCGAGACTCATCGTTTTGAATGATCAGGGCGAAGTCACCAGACTTGAGCCGACAGGCAAGGCCCATGCTGACGATGTTGGGGTCAAACTCGACATTGGATCCCAACCTAGCCAGGAAGAACTTGAAAAAGTTGCAAACCGAATGGCAACACGAATTGTAGAAGCCACAGGCCTAGCAGAATTATCTGCTAAAACGGAGGAAATGTTGTTATTACCAGCGCTACCTTCGATACAAGGTGTCGATGCTTTAACATTTTCTGGTGGCGTATCCGAGTTCGTATACGGCAATGTCACTGGGACATTTGGTGACCTCGGACCACAACTTGCAAGGCATGTTCGAGAAAAGATTGAAGAGACCGAGACACCCATCGAACAGCCTGTCGCGACCATCCGGGCTACTGTCGTAGGAGCCTCTCAGTACACCGTGCAGCTTTCTGGAACAACAATATACATTGAGCCTCGCGACACTGTACCTCTCAGAAATGTCCCTGTAATTGTCCCGGAATTTGATTTCTCTAATCCTGACATCGAAGCCAAGAAAATAAAGTCGGCCGTTGATACAGCACTGATAAGATTAGACCTAGTCAACAATGAAACACCCGTCGCGCTTGGATTTCGATGGAAAGGATCTGCCAGTTTTTTGAGGTTAAATCAATTCGGCGAGGGGGTTAAATCAGTACTTGAGGGGCGCCTTAACAACAATCAACCCGTAATTCTTGTAAGCGACGGGGACATTGGGGGCCTGATAGGCATCCACCTCAGGGAAGAGATGAAAATCGCAGCTCCTGTAATTTCAATTGACGGGATAACACTAAGTGAATTTGATTATATCGATATTGGAGAAATTATACCATCTTCAGGTTCCGTTCCGGTTGTAATTAAGTCATTAGTATTTCCGTCTTCTGCTCCTACTGACAATTGATAGGCTATTTTACGCTGTTGGCATAGTCGGGGAGTATTGTTAGTCTTCATTGATAGCGAAGCTATATATTTTAAATTCAGGGAGTGTTTTTATGCTAAAAAATAGATTTTTAACCTTAATAGCAATTGGACTAGCCTTGGGTGTGGGAGCAATTTCTGCCTCCGCCAATGAGGTCGCTAATTTCTATAAAGGTAAAAGGCTAACTATGCTCGTGGGTTCTGGTCCTGGCGGTGGGTACGATACCTATGCCCGACTGGTAAGCCGCCATATGGGTCGGCATATTCCCGGCAACCCTACTTTTATAACTATGAACAAAACCGGTGCTGGTTCAATAATCGCCACTAATTTTATGGTCAATATAGCCCCTAAAGACGGTACAATTGTGGGCGGAGTTCAACGATCAATTGCTCTTGTTCAATTACTGGGAACATCTGGCGTAAAATTTAAATCTGCAGAGCTCAACTGGCTCGGGAGCCTGGCTAAGGAAGCGGGTGTCTGCGGTATAGCGACACGTTCCGCAACTTCGTTTGATGCTGTCTTTCAAAAACAATTCACCATGGGTGGCGCAGGACAAAACGCTACCGAGTGGTGGCCTGCACTTTTCCGAAATCTCATGGCAGCAAAGTTTAAACTGATTAGAGGGTATCCAGGTACTCCACAAATTCATATGGCTATCGAGAAAGGTGAATTGGACGGTGTTTGCCAATCATGGGCTTCTTTCGAAAAAATTGGAAAGAAGATGTTAAAGGACGGAACAATTAAGCCACTGGTGCAAGTATCTCTCCATCCGGATCCCGCAATGACTAAACTAGGTGTACCGAGATTGCAGGAGTTTATCACTAAGGATAACTTGGCGAAGGGGCAAAATTTAGAGGACGTGAAGCTGTTCTTTAAATTGACTGTTGTTCCACCATTAATGGGCAGACCCTTTGCCATGGCTCCTGGTATACCTAAAGCCCGGGCAGTTGCCATGAAAAAAGCATTTATTGATATGACAAAGGACCCCAAGTTTCTTGCGGATGCTAAGCGTTTAAAACGTGACATTGAGGTAGTTACTGGTGAGGAAATTCAAGGGATTATTGCTGAATTGGCTAAAACCCCTAAAGCAAAATTAGCGGCCCTTAAAGGTCATTTTAGGTTCAAAGGACCAGTAGAAAAGATCGTTCTAAAAATAATTATAGATGAGGGTAAAGTCACAAAAACCAAACGTGGCGGCCGTCGGATAACGATCAAAACAAATAAAGGTAAAAAACGTACCGCCAAGGTTTCTGGTAAAAAAACCAAAGTTACCGTTGGTGGAAAAAAGGTTAAACGCAAGGCTATCAAGGTGGGTATGAAATGTGCTTTCCATTACTACGGAAATAAAACCAAGGCCAAAAAGATCGTCTGCAATTAGTTTAGTTGTAACCTTTAGAAAGCCTCCGGGTGCGATCCCCGGGGGCTTTTTTTATAATCGCTATAGTCGACCTGTGGTAAAAAAACAGCGCACACCTAAAAACCAATTATTTGAAACTTTTGTGCAAAACCCTAATGAAATTAAAAAATGGATTGCCGAAGGAACAATCAGTGTCACGCTTTAGAAATTTCATGCCAGCTGGGGTAATTCCCGCCACACTCATCGCCTTCCATGCAGACTAT
Source organism: uncultured Rhodospirillaceae bacterium (assembly GCA_964499275.1). GTDB lineage: Bacteria > Pseudomonadota > Alphaproteobacteria > MPNO01 > UBA2964 > UBA2964. The sequence goes on along the minus strand of CAZCKO010000005.1, from coordinate 72,779 downwards.
TCCATAGACGAAATATCTACGCGTAAGCACCTCAACCACGTTTGCAAAGTCAGTGGAATTACTGGTGTTACCATGAACGGACATGCATAACCGAATGAAAGAAGCACTCGTCATGCTTGGGCGTATTCCGGAGGCAGTTGTTAGACCTCCCCTAGTGAAGCTAACCGAAGCAGAGAAAGAAGGAGTGAAAGTGGCCATTGAATAAGCTGGATTTTCATACGAAGGTGCAGGGAACCTCGAACAGGCAGCTTGAGCCAACTCTCAAAGAATTTTTATTATAATCAAAAAAATTTGGGTTAACTTCTCAAACCTAAATGCTGCATGCGTGGCAGGATCTCATCACGAATCACCGGCATATCTTCAACATAGTTAATGAGGCCGACCGCCATCCCGCTGAGACCACACCCAGAAAGATATTCAAAACGTTCAGCAACTTCATCATAACTACCAACGATGGGATAAGTCCCGGTACCACTGATTATGGCTTCTTTCATCTTAGCCAATTTAGGACCAGAAGATGACCCTCCTTTGGTCCTTATTTTAACGGTATGTTCCGCCGCCTCCCAATCGCCATTATCATGGACAATGTAGTGGTAATATTCTTTAGCCTCCTTAGAAGTAGGTTTGGTAATCACATGTCCGCTCGCATAAATGCCGGCAGTATCTCGAGGAGCTATTTTCCTCAAATCGTCCACTTTACCTACCAACTCCTCAAGTTCCCGGATCGAAGTGAAAAGACAATCACAGTGGCGCGCAGCAAATGCACGGCCTACAGGAGAGTTCCCAGCACTAATTAAAAGGGGACGATCATCGTCGTACGGTTTGGGTTTGCATTTTACACCCTTAAGATTGAAATATTTACCCTTGTGATCAAAAGGCTCAGACTCTTCCCAAATACGCTTAACAATACCAATCCACTCCTCTGAATATTCGTATCTCGCGTCATGATCGCGAATACCCACACCATGCATTTCATGCTCATCAACATTCCAACCGGATACGATATTAAGACCAAAACGTCCTCGCCCAATGTGATCGGCAGTTACCATCTGTTTGGCACAAAACACAGGTCCAATCATCGAGACATGCACAGTCCCAAAAATCGATATCCCTTTCGTCACCGCTAACAGCCCCGATGCCCATGTCAGGGTCTCAAATGCCGCACTTGCTGTATCAGTAACTCCGCCATAACCATGCCACCGCCCAATGGGTAGTATAAACTCTAAGCCGGCTTCATCAGCTAGCTGAGCCGCTTTCAGATTGTTTTCCCACGAGGCATCCCAATATTCTGGCGCCAAGGTCATGGTTAAGCCCCCCGAGCAATTCATACCGAATAACCCAAGTTTAAACTTATTATCGTTGTACATTCTTGTGCTCTGACGACCCATTCCCTGCCCCACTTATAATTTTGTAGAACTGATTTTCGTTTCTGGAAATATGGAACACTAAGGGTGGATAATGACCTCTACAATAGGCGTAAAAATCAATTAAAACTCTCTATGGTAACCTCTAGGTCTTTTATCAGTCCATTCTCCAGGTTATAGACCCAACCGTGTATTGATAGCTTCTGTTCCCTTTCCCAGGCTTTACGAACGGAGTTTTCATTCGCAACACACTCGACTTGACGCCTGACATTGAGCTCGCACAACCGGTTCAATCTTTCTTGCTTGTCTCCAATTTGATTCAGCTCCGTAATATGCTGTTCGATAATGTTACGAACCGGTTTAAGCCAATGTTCTAAAACTCCAGTTTGCTGTTTATCGTATGCTGTTTTTATGCCCCCACAACCATAATGACCAACGACAAGAATATGCCTCACCTTAAGCTCTTCGACGGCGTATTGAAGAACCGAAAGGTAGTTTTTGTCTTCTGGTGAAGCAAGATTTGCAACATTGCGGTGAACGAACAGTTCACCAGGCCCAAGACCCACCACTTGGTCAGCCGGAACCCGGCTATCGGAACAACCTATCCAAAGAAATTCGGGTGCCTGTTTATGCTTTAATCTGTTAAAAAAATTGCTATCAGATTCAACCATCTGATTAGCCCAAATAAGATTATTATTTTTTAGGTTATCAAGCATATAGAACTAGATACTTAGCTAAACTTATTACTTATATTGGAACGCTACCAGCCATCAACGTGCGGTGCAAATGGCGAATACCGGGAGGCTTAATCCCACCCATTCCTTTATGTAAAGTGCAACGATTATCCCACAACAATACGTCACCTAAACACCACTTATGAGTATAGATATTTTCTGGACGTTGCTGGATAGAAAAAAGTTCCTGCAAAAGGTCTTCTGATTCATTCTCTGGCAAACCTTCAACAAAAAGCGTATGACGCGGCGAGACATAAAGAGCTTTTCGTCCCGTTTCCGGATGGGTCCGCACAATAGGGTGAAGAACATCTGGATGACCAATATCATAAACTGACTTGCCGTCGCCATGCTGCTTCGGAACTTTTACGCGAGGATTCCGTAAACGATTCCAAGAATTTATCCCCTTTAAATCTTTGATCTTATCACGTAACGGCTTGGGCAACGCATCAAAGGCAGCATAGGTGTTAATAAAAGCAGTCTCTCCACCCTCTTCAGGAACTTCAAGTGCATGGAGCATGGTACACTTGCTGGGAACCTGCATGTACTGGGTATCAGTATGCCACTCGTCACCAGCATTAGTAGCACCTACCCATTTTCCATTAATTTTTTTATTAGACAAAATTAATAATTCAGGGTGATCCTTGTGTTTATTTTTGCTGGAGATATGAATATCTAAATCTCCAAAATTCTGGCTAAAATTCTTTTGTTCTACTGCTGTTAGATTTTGATTCCGAATGACAATAACCTGAAAGGAAAGAAATGTTCTCATGATTGTCTTTAAATCATTTCTGTCTAGATCATCCGAGATTTTGGCTCCAATGATTTCCGCACCAAATGTATTGCTAAGTTTTTTTATCTGCATTTCGTAGTCTCGATTTGGTTTTTGTTGACGGCAAGACAAAGCTTAATCTTTGATTCAATATTATAAATCCGCATCAGGGTCTTTGAAGAGTATACCAAACTTAAAGGGTATTCTGGAGTAAGAACTTAATTTTAGGATAAAAAGAAAACTTTTTCTAGAACCCTGAAACTTTAATGGGTATCGAAACCAAAAATTTAGGGCTATAGGTAAGGTTTACAGGCGTCCATAAACTATGGAGAAAAATTTTAAATGAGACGAGCAGCTATCGTTAGCCCAGTCCGGACCGCCGTTGGCACCTTCGGAGGAACATTAAAATCTATTACAGTCGAGGAAATGTCTGCAGTCGTAATTCGCGCCATACTTAATCGGACAAATATTAATCCCGAAAAAATCGAAGAGGTTATCTTCGCACAATCTTATGCCAATGGGGAAACACCCTGTATAGGGCGCTGGGCAGCACTTCAAGCAGGTTTACCAATAGAAACAGCAGGTATGCAGATTGACAGGCGCTGCGGGGGTGGCCTGCAATCAGTGATAACCGCGTCGATGATGGTTCAGACAGGGGCGGCAGACGTTGTGATTGCCGGCGGCGTAGAAAGCATGAGTAATGTCGAATTTTATACGACGGATATGCGTTGGGGAAAACGTGCCGGTTCAGTCAAACTGCATGACCGACTGGATCGGGGACGGGAAAGATCTCAACCGGCAGAGCGTTTCGGAGAGATTTCAGGCATGATTGAAACAGCCGAAAACCTTGCCACTGAATACCAAATTTCCCGCGAAGAGGCCGACGAGTACGCGATGCGAAGTCAACAGCGTGCAGCTGCGGCCTGGGAGAATGGCATTTTTGATGAAGAAGTCGTTCCAATTACCGTCCCACAACGTCGAGCTGATGATATTGTTTTTAAAAAAGATGAGGGTGTCCGGCCGGACGTTAATATGAACAAACTCGCCAAATTACGTCCAATTATTGCGGAGGGCACGGTCACTGCTGGTAATGCTAGCCAGCAAAATGATGCAGCGGCCGCCTGTCTTGTAGTGGCTGAAGACGTGTTAAACGGCCTTAAACTCAACCCTAGTGGCTACTTGGTTGGTTGGAGTGCGATAGGATGCCACCCTGCTACCATGGGTATCGGCCCTGTCGCCGCCGTAGAAAAACTCTTTTCAAAAACAGACCTTTCACTCGATGATATGGACCTTGTTGAACTTAATGAAGCTTTCGCCTGTCAGGTTCTAGCATGCTTGAAGGGACTGGGCTGGAACGATCCGGATCGGCTTAATACTAACGGGTCAGGTATCTCCCTGGGTCATCCCATTGGGGCGACGGGAATACGCATCATGACCTCGTTACTGCACGAACTGAAACGGAGACAGGGAAAATATGGGCTCGAAACAATGTGCGTTGGGGGAGGTCAAGGCGTCGCCGCTTTATTTGAAGCAGCATAAGCGGTTCTAATATTAATTAAATTGCGACTCATCAATGAACTTGCCCATCCCTGACTCTGCTCCCGCCTCTTTCATTGCCTCTAGAAACATCTGGTGTATACGCGGATCCTGATCCTCATACTCTATCTGAGCACCACCTTTATTAACGTCAACATCCATTCCCAGAAAAATGCGCCTTTTTTCTTCCATCAACGGATAACGCAATCCACCACAAGCTATCGCGAGATATCGCGTGGGAGTTGCGGATGCATTGAAATGCTGATGAAACATCATGTCAGGCGGCGCAAAAACTGTGCCGTGGCTCCAGTCTACCCGGGTTATCTCTTCATTATCATACCAAAGAAGGGAGTAACCGTGACCGGTAACGCACATTACGTGGAAGTCAGCGCCGTGACGGTGACCTTTTTTATATGTACCCACTGGCATTTCTGACATGTGGGCATGCATTGCGCCATCGGCCAGCACAAACATCATGTTTGAACCACCAGCGCCGCGCGCTTCCCACTTTTGTAATTCAAACGTCTGGAGGTCGGGAATAAAGTTTGTTTCCCACATGTGACGACCAGGCCGTTTAGGTATAAATGTACCTTCGCCAGCATAGTAATCCGCTGTCCCTTCCCTCGCAGGGAAACGGAAAGGATTTTCAAAAACAAAGTTTTGGTCATGAAAGACGTTCATGATCATCGGCATATTATTGGTTGATGACAGGCGCGCTGGTTCCTGGCCCGACCCATTAAAATGCTGATACTTTGCATTAAGTGGAAGAGCAAACAGGCTCCCTTTTCCCCACTCAAAGCTGTGCTTGATGCCATCTGCCGTTTCTACCTGAGTACTGCCTTGTCCTGAAAGACAGTAAACAACTTCTTCAAACATATGCTGTTGTTGCGAAGTCGAACCGCCCGGCTCCAGCTCAAGTACCATTACTGACAACCAATCCCCGCGACCCTTTAAATGGGCCAATCCCCCATTACAACCGAAACGGTCCCAACGCTTTACCTCAACGTCGGGCAAATGAATGCCGAAATCCTCGGTAACTGGAACCCCCTCGCCTTCCGCCCAATCAAGAAATGGGTCAGATAAGAAGGGTTTATCGCCTTCGGTCGATCTAAGCTCTTGCTCGAGGGTATCCATTCCATGCTCCTTATTTCCTTAGCAAAAATAGTAGTTCCGTCTCGGTGGCGCTTGCTGTCCATTATATTATCCGGTTAAATCATAATAACAAATCCGTTTTAGGCATTAATTCCCGAAAAATTTTGAGGAGAGGAATAAAATGACCAATCACAAGGCCGAAACGATAAGAATAAATGGCTGTGATACAGAAATTTTTCGGGGAGGTAGCGGACCAACATTACTTTTCCTTCATGGTGCTGGCGGCGTTAATGGCTGGGCACCCTACCTTGATGCACTAGCACAGGGCTACAACGTTATCGCCCCAAGCCATCCAGGGTTCGGGCAATCAGAAGACCCCGAATGGTTAGACAGCGTATCTGACATGGCCTTTTTCTATCTGGATTTTATGGAGCATCTCGAATTACGGGATGTACATCTCGTAGGTAATTCTCTAGGTGGGTGGATAGCCAGCGAAATAGCAATTCGTAGTGATGAAAAATTAAAAACTCTTACCTTGGTCTCTGCTGCTGGAATTAACGTCGTAGGCGTTCCGATGGGCGACATATTCATGTGGAGTAACGAGGAGGCAGCCCGAAAAATTTTTTATGACCAAGAAATTGCCAATCAGAGAATTGCCGCCGGTGAAACAATGAATGAGGACCAGAAGGATATTCAGCTAAAAAATTACTTCACTACTGGTAAACTCTCATGGAATCCAAGATTTCATAACCCTGATTTGAGTAAATGGTTGCATCGAATAAAGTTGCCAACCATGATCATTTGGGGAGAAAATGATGAAATTTTTCCTCCCGCATATGGTGAAGCCTATAACGCATTAATACCAGGCTCTGAACTGCGGATTATCCCTCAATGTGGACATTTGCCCCATCAAGAAAAACTTAAAGAATTTCTTGATGCAGTAAATTCGAACACTTCAAAAAAGTGACCTAGAGTTTTTAACTGGAGAGCCGCACAATGCAATTTTCCTTTTTCCACTTAATGCCTTATAGCGCTGTAGACCTTGAAGCGATTAAACATACAGCCTGGATAAATTTTTCTAATAGTAATTACGATCCAAAAGAGGGGTACAAACTCTATAACCGCTATCTAGATGAACTCGAATTCGCGGACGAACTTGGCTTTGATGGCATTTGTGTCAATGAGCACCATCAAACCGCTTACGGAATCATGCCTCAGCCTAGCCTACTCGCAGGCGCACTCTCACGGCGAACAGAAAATGCTAAGATTTGCATTCTTGGTCGAGCTCTACCATTAACCGAAAACCCACTCTCAATAGCCGAAGAATACGCTATGATAGATAATGTTACTGGTGGGCGCTTGATAGCGGGTTTCGTGCGCGGTATTGGCTGCGAGTATCATTCATATATGGTTAATCCCGCAAACTCTCTTGAACGTTTCCACGAAGCGCATGACCTTATCCTCCAAGCATGGACTCAACCAGGGCCAACCGCCTTTGAAGGAAAACATTATCGTTTCCAATATGTGAACATGTGGCCACGTCCTTATCAGGAACCGCATCCTCCGATTTGGATCCCGTCGCAAGGTTCATCAGAGACGAAAGATTGGGCATCTCACCCGGATCGTAAGTACACAATGCTGATGACATTCAGCCCGATCAAAAATGTTATCCGTAATATGAATGCCTACTCTGATAAATGCGAGGAGTACGGATATAAATGTCAGCCGCATCAGCTCGGCTGGGCATTACCCCTTTATGTTGCCGAGACAGACGATAAGGCCATTGAAGAAGCCCGTGAACACATACAGAATTTTTTCAATAAATTTGTCCTGGCACCCACCGAATATCGGATGCCACCCGGCTATTCATCAATCAACTCCTATAAGATGATTTTGGAAAATAAGATGAAATTTCGTGAGCAGTTCCTAAGCATAGAAATGCTGATGGATAACGGTATGTTTATTTGTGGCAGTCCTTCGACGGTGGCTGAAAAATTAGAGGAATATCAGGAAGCAATGGGCTATGGTAATCTCGTAATAATGGGACAGTTTGCTACTTTGGACCATGAGCACACCAAGAAGAGTATGCAGATGTTTTCGGAGGAAGTAATGCCCAAAATACGACACATTGGGACACCAACTGTGGCGGCGGCTGAGTAAGACATAGTGAATATATTAAATTAGCCTCATTGCAGATTAGCTAGCGATCTTTTGATACGTTAAGAACACAGCCACAAGCATGTTTCGTATTAATAACTCTGTCACAGAATAGAAAATTTAATTCGAATTAACTATTTGATCGATTTCGGCCTGTTCTTCTTCTGTCATTTTCCAACAAGCTGCGGCAGCATTTTGTTTTAACTGATCAAATTGGGTTGCGCCAGCAATCACGCTTACGGTCTCTTTTCTCGATGCTAGCCAAGAAATTGCAAGAGTGAGAAGGTCATATCCGCGCGATATACCAAACTCTTCCAATGCTTCCAACTTATCGTAGTTAGCACTGCTCAACCGTGCGTCCCCACTGAGACGACTTCGTTCAGGGGCTTCTTGGCCGCGACGATACTTGCCGGTCAATAGCCCCATCTCTAAAGGATAATAAGGCAAAATACCAACGTCATTTTCGAAACAGACTGGTACCAGGTCATCCTCAATTTCGCGCTGCAGGACGTTCCATTTATTCTGAGCAGTGACAAAACCTTGATACCCCGATTCATGGGAAACTTTGGTCGCCTCAATTAATTGAGCATCAGAGAAGTTAGAGCACCCGTAAAATCGAATTTTGCCTTCTGTCGACAGGTCGTTAAATGCACCCAGTGTTTCCTCGATTGGTGTTGTCGGGTCAGGCCGATGTATCTGGTACAAATCAACATAATCAGTTTGTAGTCTTTGTAAGCTTAGTTCGATGGCCATTCTAATATTTTCGCGTGAGCCTCTACCCTTACCCTCAACATGCAACATGTTGTAACCAACTTTTGTCGCAAGTATTACTTGATGCCTTCGGCTCTTTAACGCATTGCCAATATATTGTTCCGAAAGGCCGTTGCCGTAGCCTTCCGCCGTATCAAAAAACGTAACTCCGGAATCTAGTGCACCATTGACCACATTAGTGGTAGCATCCTGGTCAATACGTCGCCCAAAAGCATTACAGCCAAGCCCAACAACGGTGATATCGATACCGTTTTTACCCCCAATTTTACGTTTTTCCATAATTTGTTATCCAATAAAAAACTAAACTCTGGTTGATTATTACCTACTAATTCAAACCTATATGAGTAAAAACAGCCCACCGGAAGTCATCAAGTGACAACAAATCTCATCACCCGAATTTTTGTTCCTTCGCCGACGGTGGATTTAACGTCGGTCGCGATAAATACCATAGCATAGACCATTCGGCGATCTTTACCTGTATTTGGATAGGAGCCATTTGCTTATGTGTTAACCTTTTGAGCATATCTTAAATTTTTTATATTAACTAACCGGGACCGGATCACGGACAGTCACCCTTCGCATCATGCGCCTTTCCTCAGGAGAAAAATAGGTTCGAGCGTGCACACTACACCGATTATCCCACATCAATAATTCGCCTACAGACCAAGTATGTTCATAAACAAATTGGGTTTGTTCCATATGGTCAAACAGAAAATGAAGAATTTCATCACTTTCTTCCGTAGACATATCTTGGATCCGCATACTCATTAGGCGGCTAACATATAGTGCTTTTAGTCCTGTATCCGGGTGAGTACGAACCACAGGGTGTACCCATTGCGGAATCTTGGGATCAATATTCTTAGGCCGCATAGTCGGGCTTGAGCCGTAATTATAATAGTTCAACGCTTGCAAGCTCGAAATACGGTTTTTCCATTTTAGGGGCAGAGATTCATATGCCTTAGTACAATTTGCAAATAAGGTATTTCCACCTTCATCAGGTACCTCGATCGAATACAAAGTGGCGCCCAAACAGGGTCGTTCATAATAACATTGGTCGTAATGAAACATCATCTCGCCATCTTCTAAAGCCGTCGGTTTACCAGTATCTGTGACATTGGTTATCATCATCACATGTGGATGATCATTTGCAACATTAGTTGTCCGAACGAGCTCTAGTTCACCAAAATGCCGACAAAATATTTCTTGTTGTTCATCATCAATTGACTGGTTGGGGAAAACGAGAACGGCATGTTCATGCCACGCTTCTTTAATTTCAGAGATGGTGTTGGAGGCCAATTCTCGAGATAAATCAATATCAGTAACCGCTGCACCTAATACATCTGAAAGGGGTGTAACCGTAATAGGCATTTATATTCCAACCTCTAAAAATTCGCGTTTAACGACAGTTTATTAGAATAATCACTTCAAGTTTACTAGGCAAACCATACACAGGTGTTTATAAGCACTTTCAGAATGCCCAGAGGCCAATTGAATTGAAATCAGAAGATATACGAAAAGTCCCAAAGCTGACCTTCCGTGCAGAGTTCACCGCTTATTCATCAGCTTTTATAAGTATCGGGATCCTGCCAATGGTTCAGCTTATCGTTCCTCTTTGGTGCTTGGTCAGTCTTGGTATGTCCGCAACGATGATTGGTATTGCTGCTGGGGCCCGATCTTTTCTCGCTGCAATATTCTCTATCCATAGTGGAGCCGTACTTGATAGGCTCGGGGTTCGGCGTGTAATGATTTGGTGTACTGTAACAGGAACCGCCCTGACCTTAGTTTATCCACTCGTACCGGTGATTACCTCATTAATCTTATTACAACTAATCCTTATTATAATTTTACAACTTATAACGGGTTTCTTACATACGATTGGCTGGATTGGCTGCCAAACTCAATTAGGGCAACTTACTAAGGGCTCTCCCAAACACATGGGGCGCTTCACATCAGTATCTAACTTTGCAAATTTTTTTACCCCACCGCTTGCCGGTTGGGCATGGGATATTGGACAAGCGACACCATTAGGGGGAGCTTGGTCAGCCTTTGGTATAATTGCCGTATGCAATATTGCCTTATGGATATCAGTGATACTGATGCCGGTGCCAGATTCTGTGCGGGCACCGAAAGAACGACCTCCCGTACGAGCTCTTTTGCCTTCATTTCTCGATTATAAGGAGGCTTTCCGTTTATTTTTGATTCCGTCTGTTGCTTTTGTCGTAATGGCTTCATTATTTATGAATGGCCTTATCCAGGTCCGAATGAATTTTATGTCAATTTATATGGAATCTATTGGCTATGAGGGCCGTATTATTGGCATCATTACAGGGTTTGCTTATTTAATTGCTGGCCTAACGGCGCTACCGACCGAGCAAGCAAAAAAATACCTCGCTCCACATTGGATTGTTATTTTTATGATCGTCCTCTCGGCGATCGGTAATGCGCTGGTTCCTGTTTTTGATGGCATCTTTGGATTAACATTTAGCACTGTAATTTTCGGAGCTGGCGTCGGGCTTGGAATGGCCTACATCCTGATGCTTCTCTCTCGCAGCGTTCACGTGAGCCAGTTTGGACTTAGTGTTGGGCTCCGTACCACAGGCAATCGTTTAGGAGCTACGATTGTTCCACCAATGGCCGGCATAGCAATAGATTTAGCAGGAGGTGATATAGCTGCGGGATTTTATGTAATGTCAATTTTATTCACTATAGGTGCCGCTGGATTAACCTATCTAGCTATTCAATCCAACAACATTAAGGATACCTTTTCACAAAATTAAGCTTGGCGTGGGACCATTTTCGTGGAAGATGCCGATTATCAGCTTAATATTAGAGAATGGAAAAACAAATGACCGATAGCCAACACCCCGAAACCATTGCCCTTCACGCTGGGTGGCGGAAAGATGAGGCAACCAATTCAGTAGCGGTCCCAATATACCAGACAACATCTTACCAGTTTGATAGCCCTGATCACGCTGCCAAGCTTTTTGGCTTGCAGGAGTTTGGTAATATTTATACGCGTATTATGAACCCAACCAACGACGTACTCGAAAAGCGCGTGGCGGCTCTTGAGGGCGGGGTTGCAGGACTCGCTCTAAGTTCAGGTCAGGCGGCGGAGTTTATTGCAATTACTAATATTGCTCACGCAGGCGATAACATTGTCAGCTCCACTGACCTTTACGGTGGAACGTGGAATCTTCTTCAAAACACACTTGGCACTTTAGGCATTGAATGTCGATTCGTTGATCCATCAAACCCCGAGTCATTTCGCGATGCTACCGATGACAAAACCCGCTGTTATTTTGCTGAAACCCTACCCAACCCCAAATTACAGGTATTTCCTATTGCAGAAGTTGCGGCGATTGGAAGTGAGTTTGGTGTCCCCCTGATTATAGATAATACAGCTGCACCTATCCTGTGCAGGCCGCTGGACCATGGAGCGGCTATAGTCGTTCACTCGACCACCAAGTTTATCGGTGGTCACGGTACATCGATTGGCGGGATTATCGTAGATGGAGGAAATTTTGACTGGGAAGCTCACGCGGATCGTTTTCCGATGCTCAACCAGCCAGACCCAAGCTACCACGGAGCCGTATGGGTTGAGGCTGTAAAGCCAATTGGCCCAGTTGCGTACATCATTAAAGCAAGAGTTACGCAATTACGTGATATTGGGGCGGCTATGAGCCCAGCCAACGCTTTTCAATTTATTCAGGGCATGGAAACCTTGCCATTGCGTATGGAGCGCCATTGTTCAAACGCCCAAAAGGTTGCAGAGTTTTTGTTGAAACACGACAAAGTCGTCAATGTAATTTTCCCAAGTGTAATGAAAGGTGAGGGACGAGTTCGCGCTGATAAATATCTCAATGGGGGATATGGTTCTCTGATAGGCTTCGAAGTGGCCAGTGGGGCCGACGGCGGCAAAAAATTCATCGAATCTCTAAAAATGTTTTATCATGTCGCAAACATTGGTGATGCGAGAAGTCTCGCTATTCACCCTGCTACCACAACCCATTCTCAGCTTAGTTCAGAGGAACAGCTAGCAACGGGTGTAACTGACGGATACATCCGACTTTCAATCGGCATTGAGCATATCGAAGATATCCTGGCTGACTTAGATCAAGCACTTGAAACAATTTAATAGTTAAAGTGACAAGTATAAAAGTTCCAAATTCAGGGTATCCAACTACACGACTGCGTCGCAATCGTCGTGACGATTGGACGCGTCGTCTTGTAGCCGAGAACCGTCTATCTGTTAAAGATCTAATTTGGCCCGTCTTCGTTCATAATGGTGACCAGTCAAAGATCGAAATTCCGACCATGCCGGATGTTTGGCGTTTATCAATCAACCAGCTCGTTAAAGAGGTCGGACAAGCAAAATCTTTGGGTATTCCGCTTGTTGCAGTATTTCCCGTAGTCGACCCTGCTTTGAAAACGGATGAGGCGGAAGAAGCATACAATAACGATAATCTTATCTGCCGTGCTGTGGCCGCAATAAAGGAAGTACACGAGGGAATAGGAGTTATGTGTGACGTTGCGTTGGATCCATTCACTAGCCACGGCCATGATGGTTTGTTGCGCGGTGGTCACATCGCCAATGACGAAACACTAGAATTATTATGCAAACAAGCTATCGTCCAAGCCAAAGCAGGTTGTGATATAATTGCCCCCAGTGACATGATGGATGGAAGAGTGGGCGCTATCCGTACGGCACTTGATTCGGAAGGTTTTGAGAGTGTTCGAATAATGGCATATGCAGCCAAATATGCTTCAGCTTTATACGGACCATTTCGCGATGCGGTCGGTTCAGCACCGAACTTAAGCGGTGGTGATAAAAAGACTTACCAGATGGACCCAGCCAATTCAGATGAGGCACTGCGCGAGGTAGCCCTCGATATTCAGGAAGGTGCCGACATGGTGATGGTTAAGCCTGGCTTATTCTATCTAGATATTCTACAGCGCGTAAAAACTCAATTTATACTACCAACATTTGCGTACCAAGTCAGTGGCGAATACGCAATGCTAAAAACGGCCGGCATACAAGGCTTATTCGATGGGGAACAAGTAATGGCCGAGTCCCTTCTTGCATTTAAACGTGCCGGAGCCGACGGTATTTTAACTTATGCAGCCATAGAGATTGCCCAATGCTTAGATTAGAAACCTCCTACCCTAATTTGCTAATCTCTCAGGACGCAATTTCTCTATATCCACCTCGATAATAAAGGATTGGCTTTGCGTCTTCATTAGCTGAAGCCATCTTCAAGACCTCACCCACAACTATTACATGGTCACCCGCATCAACAATTGAATAGCCGCGACATTCCATATTGGCAAGACATTCAGGGATAATTGGAACAGCGTTATCCCAAGTATCGTAATCGAAACCTTGCCATTTTTCCGGACCACTTTGTGCAAAGCGATTTGACACACCCTCCTGATGAGCTGCAAGGATATTGACAGCAAAGTGTTTTTGTACAGCAAAAGACTCGAAACTTGCGACTTTACGATCCAAGCAGAATAACACCATTGGTGGATCAAGAGATACGGACGTGAAAGAATTTGCTGTTAGACCAATTGGCGACCCATCAACGTCAATGGTTGTGATGACGGTAATACCAGTTGCAAAACACCCAACGGTATTCCGGAACTCTCTTGGGTCAATGGTCATTTTGGTTCCTAACTGTCATTCACTAAACTCTCCAATCATCGCTCCACGTCAAAAATATATAAACGTGCATAAATTACCTAATTCTTGGGAGGGGCTGTATAGTACAAGCCTCTCCCGCTCGCGACTAATTTGCCAGCATCATCAAAAACTTCAGCCTCAGCCGTAGAAAAAGTACCACCAATACGGACAATCCGCCCGATTGCTTTTAGATTCCCTGGCATCGCCGCTCGATGATAATCGACCCTCATATCCACGGTAGGAGCTGGTGCCCCGAGTTTTGCTGCAATCATAAAATCAGCAGCGACATCGACAAGAGCGCCAAGAATACCACCATGCGTAACCCTAGCCTTTGGATTAGAAATCATCTCTTCCCTCCAGGTCATCAAGATTTCAATCTTTGCGTCATCAAGATTGACAATTTCAAGCCCCATCCAATCGTTAAAATGATTAGCAACAAGGCGTGTCTGTAATTCTTCCGCTGTTTTTATATTCTCGGCCATTCGAGATCCTTCCCATTAGATGCCCGCTAAACTGTCGCGCTGTATCAAGTACGTCAAGTACCAGATATACAAACTATATGTGAATATAATTGGTGCCCTTTCACATGCTCACTTGACGAATAAAAAGAGAGAATTATGTTGTAAGAAAATAAAACTGTAACAAGTGTAAATGAATCAAACTATCAATTTTCAACCGCACAATATTTTTATGAGCACTCGTGCCCTACCATGTCCATATATTGAGGGCCGGGTAGAACGTAAAGTCGTTACCAATTTGTTCACACCTAATGGGATAGAACTTTATGAAAACCTTTCGCGTGCAGGGTTCAGACGTAGCCATAGTTTAGCTTATAGGCCCGCTTGCCCCGACTGTAGTGCCTGTGTGCCAGTAAGAATACGGGTGGACGATTTTGAATGGACACGTTCCTTTCGTCGATTAATTAGAAAAAACTCAGATTTAACTGTGCTTGATATGGCAGGACGAGCCACTGAAGAACAATATTTTCTTTTCACGCGCTATCAACGGGCACGCCACGCCGAAGGTGAAATGGCAAATATGAAATTTAACGATTTCAAGGCCATGATTGAGGACAGCCCAATTGATACTAGAATTATTGAATTTCGAAATAACGATGAGACATTGGTAGGTACAATGCTTGCAGACCGCCAGGTAGACGCATTATCGGCGGTCTACAGCCTTTATGAACCCAACTGTGATAAGAGGAGTTTGGGAACCTATATGGTTCTTTGGCTAGTCCAACAAGCGATTAAGAATAAATTATCATATGTATATCTTGGCTATTGGATCAAAGAGAGCCAGAAAATGGCCTATAAAGCGCGATTTCGTCCTCTCGAGGGATTAACTTCAGATGGGTGGAAAATTATATAACATGTTAAATAATTTTCATGGAACGTATGTTTCACGCTGATCACGAGGTTTGGAATATCCTCGCCCACGCGATGATTGCATTTTTATTCTTATATCGATGTATTACCGCTCTACCGCGTTTTGTCGATCATGGAAACCGCATAGGAAATAGAGGTATACCTTTCCCGAAAGTTGCTCTTGGAATTGGCTTTGCTATGATGCTGACAGGAGGTATTGCGGTACTTATCGATTACTATGCGAAAATCGGCGCCGGTATTTTAATAGCTTTCACCTTAATGGCGAATGTTTTGTATCACGACTTCTGGAACAAAAAGAGTAATTGGAAAGAATATAACCATGCGCTATACACATTTTGTAATAACCTCGCCGTGATAGGTGGGCTTATAATGATATCGTTAACCAGCTGACCGTCAGGCCCATCAGCCCGCACAACCATTAAGTATAGGCTAATCAAATTTATTAGATCGCGGAAATCCACGGGGTGCTAAACGCCCTGCTTGTGCTCGCTTGCCTATAAAGGACCCCAAGTCTAACTCAGTTCTTAATCTTCCGCCGTTTCTCCATTGTAATCCATCACCTATTTTAAATGCTTTTACATCTGATAATCCGCCATCTTTATAGCTCTGTAACTTGGTTCCACGACCACGACTCATTTCTGCAATTTCACAAATTGGAAATATAATTAACTTATGATTTTCGCCGATAGCAGCAATATAATCGCTTCCCTCTGGGATGATTCGACAGACACGTGCTTCAGCATCCCCGGCAACATTAAGCACCTGTTTGCCTCCCCTAGTTTGTGCGACGACATCTTCTTCTTTAACGATAAACCCACGTCCATCTGATGCCGTAACTAATAGTTTTCGTCCAGCATTATGAATTAAAAGGTCAACAACGCCATGTTCATTTCCGAGACCAGTAACCATCCGGACCGGTTCCCCATGTCCTCGTCCACCCGGTAGTTTATCGCACCCTATAGTATAAAATCGACCGTTTGTACCAAAAATCAAAACTTTATCGGTCGTTTGCCCATGCAGTGCAAATCGATATCGATCCCCTTCCTTGAACTTCAAAGAAGAAATATCATCCAAGTGACCTTTAACTGCTCTAATCCAGCCCATTTGCGAACAAACTATAGTAACTGGCTCTTTTTCAATTATCGCAGTGATAGGAACAATTGTTGCACTTGGCGCCTCGCCAATTTTTGTTCTACGCTTACCAAGTAAAGTATTTTTGCCAAATTGCTTCCGAATTTCAGCTATTTCTTTGGTGATTACTTTCCAACGTGCTGACTTGTTGTTTAAGAGAGCTTTTAGGCCCTTTTGTTCAATTTCTAATTCCTCTATCTCTTTACGAATTTCAATTTCGTCCAGCTTGCGCAAAGATCGTAATCTCATATTTAGGATCGCCTCTGCCTGAACATCTTTGAGCTTCCAACGCTTGATAAGAATTGGCTTGGGATGATCATCGTTACGAATTATAGCAATAACCTCATCAAGATTTAGATAAACGATCATGTAGCCGCTAAGGACTTGGAGGCGTGTCTTTATTTTTTCTAAACGATTATTGGTACGACGAAGAAGAACATCATGCCGATGGTCCAGAAAAGCTTGGAGGACTTCACGCAAACTCATAACTCTTGGTACAGTATTGGGGTCTAGAACATTCATGTTCAAACTAATACGAACCTCAAGATCTGTATGTTGGAATAACGTTTCCATCAATACTTCGGGCTCAATTGTCCGCGAACGCGGTTCCAAGACCAATCTTATATCTGCCGCCGACTCATCACGTATATCTTCAAGCATTGGCAACTTCTTGGCCTGCATCAATTCAGCAACTTTCTCAATCAAACGACTTTTTTGGATGTGATAAGGGATTTCCGACACAACTATCTGCCATTGGCCACGTTGAAGTTTTTCAGTTTCCCATCTAGCCCGTAAACGAAAGCTACCCCTACCCGTTTGATAAGCAGAATTAATGCTGTCAATACTTTCCGCTAGAACCCCACCCGTTGGAAAATCAGGACCCGGCATTAAGGAAATCAATTTATTTATTGTTGCTTTTGGGAACTTAATAAGATGCCGCAAAGCACAACAAATTTCATCTAAGTTATGGGGTGGAATAGAGGTTGCCATCCCGACTGCAATGCCAGATGCCCCATTTGCCAATATATTGGGAACCGAGGCAGGAATTAAGACAGGCTCACTTTCAGTTCCATCATATGTCTCCCTAAAATCGACTGCTTGTTCGTCTATACCTTTCAGCATTGCCAAGGCGTACTCTGTGAGGCGTGACTCTGTGTAACGCATCGCAGCAGCAGAGTCGCCATCAATATTGCCGAAGTTTCCCTGCCCCTCTACCAGAGGATAACGAACAGAAAATTCTTGAGCCAGCCGCACTAGCGCATCGTAAACCGCTGTATCGCCATGTGGGTGGTATTTACCGATAACATCTCCGACTACTCGGGCACATTTCTTGAAGCCAGTCCCAGGGTCTAAGCGAAGTTGGCGCATCGCAAAAAGCAAACGCCGATGAACTGGTTTTAAACCGTCGCGAACATCAGGAAGCGAACGTGAGGTAATGGTCGATAATGCGTAGGCAAGATACCTCTCACCAAGCGCATCATCAAACGGGATATCATAAGTATTAACGGAATCTAGCGAAGATTTAACCATATAGTCGTTATACACTATATCTTGTGGTTCACCAGCCAAAAGACGCTATAAATACTTCAATTGCATTAATTTTTACTTAAATCTCTTCAAGAAGACTAAAACTATGTATTAGCCTATCTCTGACTGGCGGGAGGCCATTTTTGCTATCCACTAGCACGTGGCGGTTGAGAAAAAAACCCGTTAACGCGAGCCCTTGGCATAGATTTTTGCCTGTTACTTTTGATTCGGCCTGCTTTATAAATGATGGTAAAGACAAAAGTTTATCATGAAATCGTTGTCCTGCAGCGGCAGATACTGCTTTACCACTGCGTGGTGAAACATAGATTAAATCCGTTTGTACTCCTGTCGCTGCACATTCTGTTAGGTCTAAGCCAAATCCCAAATCAGATAACAGGTCCAGTTCCCAACGAACATAGGCCATTTCCCAACCAGGCTCACCGAGGTATTTGATCAGAGTTTTTAACTTTAAAAACAATTCAAAAGACGGAGACCTCTCTGGTAGAGTTAAATCTAGAATTGCTGTTGCCGCACTGAGAGCGAGTAGAGGCAACGGCGCATTAAGATAATCTGCAGCATGTGAATAAATTAGCTCACATTTAAAGGTTCCCAGATGTTCCGGCAAACGTCCTCGCCAATGGACTCGTAGATAATTTCCAGGCTGGTACAAGCCACGATTCCGAGCACTAGAGCCTCCTCGAACATGGCCGCCGTGGCGTCCTTGTTCTCGTGTCAATACGTTCACTACGAGTGAATTTTCACCGTAGCGACGTGTAGAAAGTACAATTCCTTTATCGGTCCAATCCATAATACATTTATAATAGATTGACGGCTGCCCCGTATACGTACAATCCTGCTAAAGAGGGTGTTAAAAGAAGTTCAATGACGATATTACAGTCAAAATTACAAAAAACACTTAACCGTCGACAATTTATCACTAAGTTGTCAGGGGTAATTGCATCTCCAACTATAATTGCCCCAGCTTACTCAAAGAACCTAATAATTGACGGTATTGCTTCAGGGGATGTTACCTCCAATAGCGCTGTTATTTGGGGTCGTACAAACCGCACAGCTCGAATGTTGGTAGAATGGGCAACAACGCCTAATTTTGATAACGCCTATCGAACAGCTGGACCACTGGTTACAGCTCGATCGGGATACACCGGACAGCTATTAATAGACCGTTTACCCTCAGGACAAGAAATATTTTACCGAGTTAAATTTGGAGATAACCCCGCAAATGAGACACGTATTGGCCATTTGAGAACACCTGACAAAAATAAAGATATCACATTTCTTTTTGGTGGTGATCAATGCGGTGGAGGTTGGGGAATCAACCCGGATTGGGGTGGTCTTCGTTTGTTTGAAGTAATGCGTAAGGCCAATCCAGATTTTCTGATCCATTTAGGAGACCGAATATATTCTGATGGGCTAATTTTAGAACGAGCCACTACACCCGACGGAAAAATATGGAAAAATATTGTCACGCCAGAAAAATCATTAGTTGCAGAAAGCGTTGAAGAGTATCGAGGTAATTACAGTTATAATTTTATAGATAAACATTATAAGAAATTCTGTTCAGAAGTTCCGACACTTACTACTTGGGATGATCACGAGATCACTAACAACTGGTGGCCTGGACGCGAATTATCACGTCGGATTATGTATAGGAAAGGCTACATACAAACCGATGTAAACAGTTTAGCACGAAACGGAAGACAGGCGTTTTTTGACTTCACTCCAATGGAAAGATTTCAAAGTGACCCAGACCGAATTTTTCGTAAAATTTCCTATGGCCAAAATATCGATATATTTATCCTCGACTCTCGCAGTTACCGAAGTGCAAATAGTAAAAATCATCAGGCTATGGTTGGCAAAGATACCTCATTACTTGGAAAAATTCAGGTTAACTGGTTGAAATCTGCGTTATCGCGGTCTAAAGCACTCTGGAAAATTATCGCAAACCCCTTACCTATCGCGCATAAACGTAAACACCAGCAGCCCCGCTATGACAAATTTGCCAATGGCGATGACGGCCTGCCGCTCGGTCGTGAACACGAAATAGCTAACATTCTGTCGTATATAAAGAAACGACAAATAAGGAATACGGTTTGGTTAGCCGCAGACGTGCACTACTCCGCCGCCCATCATTTTCATCCAGATCGCGCAAAATTTCGAGACTTTGAGCCTTTTTGGGAATTTATATCCGGTCCATTTCATACTCGACCAGGTCGAGGAATACATTACGATAAAACGTTTGGTGCGGATCAGTATTATCGAACACCTCGCGCTCCCAAGGGTAACTTTCCACCAAGTGCAGGGTACATTTATTTTGGTCACGGAAACATTAACGCAAAATCAGGAGATTTAACTCTCAGTATACGAGACCTAAAGGGTCACGTTCTCTTTGAGAAAACTTTGTCTCCGAATAATTAGATTATTAACAACTTTCAAAATCCAAACCCATTTCTTTATAACGATCAGGATCCTCGCGCCAGTTTTCACGGACCTTTACAAATAGAAACAAATGTACTCGGCGATTTAATTGTTTTTCGAGGTCTTTCCGAGCCGCCTCCCCAACACGTTTAACCTGCTGCCCTCCTTTGCCAAGGACAATACCTTTGTGCCCTTTTCTCTCCACGAAAATCACCTGATTAATTTTTACGCTGCCATCTTTGCGCTCTTCCCATTCATCAGTTTCGACCGTTAAAGAATAGGGTAATTCCTGGTGCAGAAGTAAAAACAGCTTTTCACGGGTAATTTCCGCTGCAAATAACCGCTCATTCATGTCGCTGAGTTGATCTTCGGGATACAGCCATGGGCCCTCTGGTAATGCTTCACTAATAGTAGACAAAAGATCATCCACCCCATCACCTTTCAGAGCAGACACCATAAATATCTCTTCAAAGCATTGTGTTGATTCTAATAATTCCGCCAATTTCAACAGTCCACCCCGAGGTATAAGGTCTATCTTATTTAGAGCCGCATAAACGGTTTTGCCTGATTTTTTGAGACCCTCCATTATTAGTTGGGCATCGCCACCTAACCCTCGTTCCGAATCAATTAAGAATATTACTTTGTCTGCGTCTGCAGCTCCAATCCATGCCGCAGAGACCATTGCCTTTTCCAAACGCCGATTAGCCAGAAAAATTCCTGGAGTATCAACAAATATAATTTGATCTTTGTTCCTAGTAAGAACTCCAACTATACGGGTGCGCGTCGTTTGGACCTTGTGAGTCACTATTGAGACTTTACTACCCATAACGCAATTCATCAGCGTTGATTTTCCGGAATTAGGTGCCCCAATTAAGGCAATAAAACCACAACGAGTTAATATACGATCAGGCATTTTGGTTTGATCTAACAGAAAGCAGCAGTTTTTTAGCCGCCGCTTGCTCAGCAATACGTTTGGAGGGGCCTTTAGCAATTTTAGTATCACAACCGTCGAGCGAAACTTCGATTATAAAAACTGGCTGATGATCAGGGCCCTCCCTCCCAATCTCGGTATAAACAGGTAGTCGCAGTTTTTTTCTCTGTGCCCATTCCTGAAGAGCTGTTTTAGAATCTATTGGAGGTGTTTTGACTTTTTCAGCTAGCGTACATAAAAGAGCCTCAATAACTTTTTTGGCATTTTCTAATCCGCCATCTAAATAAATGGCACCAAAAATCGCTTCCATAACATCCGCTTGAATTGACTCATTAAGTTTTGTACCACCGCCGTAAATAATATAATCCTGAAGTTCTATATTTTTGGAAACTGATGCAAGGGTTGAGCGATCGACAAGCAGACTCAAACGTCTCGACAACTGCCCTTCGTCCTCCGTGGGATATTGGCACATTAAAAAATCACTTACTACTAAACCTAGAACGCGATCCCCAAGAAACTCTAGCCGTTCATATGTTCCAATATCTATTGAATTTTCTGCACTAGCATGCGTTAAAGCTCGGATTAAAAGTGACTTATTTGTAAACTCATAGCCAATCGTGCGACAGAAATGATCAGTTGAATGACCAACCTTACCCACTATTGAATACCCCGAAAAAATCGTTTAAATCGCGCTGCATGATACCAGCCCCATGGTTCCAAAATGGAAGCACTACCATCAGTGGAGAAAAAAACGACCTCAGCACGGCCAACAAGATTTTCGGCCGGAATATAACCCACACCGTTTATCCCTTGACGGTTTGGAATTCGGCTATCTAATGAATTGTCACGATTATCTCCCATCGCAAAATAATGTCCCCTGGGCACAAAATAAATTGGTGTGTTGTCAAGCGGTCCAGTGTCTCCACTATTTTCAATAATTTCGTAGTGCTTCCCATTAGGTAGAGTCTCAATATAACGTTTAGCTGCAATAAATTTTCCGAAATCATTTTGCATTGGAAAAGGGTCAGCTATTTTCCGTTTAATAAGCTTATCATTGATATACAGTCGACCGAATTTCATTTGAATCTTGTCTCCGGGTAACCCTATAATTCTTTTGATATAATCAGTCTCATTGTCTCTGGGTAATTTAAATACTGCTACATCTCCTCGTTGCGG
>CAZCKO010000005.1:0-49987 GCA_964499275.1 uncultured Rhodospirillaceae bacterium | reverse complement strand
CTTTTACAAAGGCTAAAATTCGAGAATTCAGACTAAATTAATTTAAGATGGAGAGGATAAAGACACCTGATAACGTCAGTGTCAATCAAGGTTATATTCTATTTTGTTTTTATCTGAGCAGAGATAATTACGGAGGCTTCCGCGATGGGCGGTTCATCAGTCATACTCACATCTACCTTTGTGATCATGCCTTTAGGAGTTATCATAGCCAAGCGTTTAGCAGCACCACCTGTCAATACCATAGTAGGCTTGCCTCCTTTAAGATTAACAACTCCCATATCGCGCCAAAACACACCTTGTCTGAACCCCGTTCCTAATGCTTTGGAACAGGCTTCCTTGGCCGCAAACCGCTTCGCATAACTTTCAACGCGGTTCATTCGCTTTTCAGATTTTTTTTGTTCTACGTCTGTGAAAATACGTTGTAAAAACCTATCTCCAAACCTTTCTAGGATCCGTTCTATTCGTCGAATATCGATTATATCGGTCCCAATACCCAAGATCATAACCTGCTTTGGTCCTTAAAAACTTTAGAACGCGCATTTTCCATTACCGCCCGCATTCGATTTATCGATTGCTCCAAACCTTCAAAAATCGCCTCTCCAATTAAGAAGTGCCCAATATTTAATTCTGCAATATTAGGAATAGCCGCAATTTTTTCGACAGTAGAAAAATCCAGGCCATGGCCCGCATGACATTCTATACCCAATTTTTCAGCGTAGGAGGCAGAATCCATAATTTGAGTAAGTGCATTGCTTTGTTCCATTGAACCAACCTTTTCGAGACAGTATGCCCCTGTATGGAGTTCTACAACTGGGGCACCGAGTGTTTTCGACGCATCCAGCTGGGTTCGGTCAGGCTCAATAAACAGTGATAATTTTATACCGGCACTATTCAACTGCCTAACAAATGGCTCAAATTTTTTAATATTACCCGCGATATCTAAGCCCCCTTCAGTCGTTCTCTCCTCTCTTTTTTCCGGCACGAGACATACTGCATTAGGTAAAACCTTTAACGCTATGTCTAACATTTCATTGGTGGAAGCCATTTCAAGGTTCAAAGGGAGATCTATCTCCTCCCGTAACAACTCAATATCCCGGTCTTTAATATGCCTTCTATCTTCACGTAAATGAGCTGTTATACCATCGGCGCCAGCTTTTTGGACAATTCTCGCTGCCCTTATCGGATCAGGATGGTTTCCTCCCCTCGCGTTACGAACAGTAGCGACGTGATCAATATTAACTCCCAAACGCAGTTTATTCCTGGTCATCTTTTTACCGGTTAGTTTAACCCATAAAGAGCGCGGGCATTATCTTCGAGAATTTTCTCAGCAACCCCTGGAGCTAAACGTTTATCTTCTCTCAGCAATTTTACTGCCATGATTTCACTAGATGGATCATGATGCCCATAATCAGTCCCAATAACTAAGTTGTCCTCGCCAGCAAATTTAATAATATAATCCAAGTGATCGGTATTTTCACACGCAACATACATATTATTTTCTTTAAGTGGATTTTCAAACCAATCCCACCCATTCCGTCGAAAACGATCTTCCAAATCACAAAGCACATAGGGCAACCATTGTGAACTCACTTCCACAAAACCCCAACGTACATTGGGGAATTTTTTCGGCACCTGTTTTTCCAGAAGGGTATGAAACGCCCCGACGACAGCTAGCTTAAATTTGGTAAATGAGGTGTCTGCGTCAAAAAAATCATGATGAAACGCACTACCGTTACCTGAGTGCATACAAATTGGTAGATCAAGTTCAGAAGCGATCTCCCAAAGTGGATAAAATAAGGGGTCACCAATTGCTTTTTCACATTCTAAACCCCTTAGAAAGATACCGCAGGCGTTGTTTTCCTTTGCAAGCTTCATTTCTTCCCGGATTAAACTAGGCGACCGCATTGGCGGAAGAGCGACCCAACGCATACGACCTCCAGCTTTATGGCTGACATCGGCAACCCACCTATTATAGGCTCTTGTCAAAGCGAGGTCCGCATTAATATCGTCAGTTACTGGTCGGAGATAAAGCGTTGGATAAAGAACTTGAATATCAATTCCGAGTTCGTCCATATGGGCTAAACGGCCCGGTATATCTTCCATTTCTGCAATGGCCCGAGACATTTCGGTCCCAACATTACGATCCTTACCCATAGGACGATTGCCAATCAACCAGTAATTATGTTGTGTATTATTGCCATCATTAGCTTTTAGCTCGGGGCCAAATGTTTGAGTAACAATCAATGGGGTGTAACGTTTATCATTGCCTTCCAAGTATTCCCATGTTTTAGACGTTTCCAATACATGAGCATCTGAATCAATTGCACCCATATTTTCTTACCTCAATTATTTTAATTTCACTGAATTACTCTCGAGACCGAGCTTACCACAGATATTCCTCTGAGGGATGCCATGATATCATTCAAATGTTTACTGTCATGAACTTCGATATCAAGTAACATTTCCATCAATTCTTTCGTACGGCTAGTGATTTTCAAATTGGTGATGTTACCCTGACCATTGGCAACAACTGTAGCAACGCTAGCCAGCCCACCTCTCTGGTTCGCAACTACAAGACTTAGCCGACCTGTGTGTATTTGATCTTCACTGGAACCGAGATCCCAACTTATATCAACCCAACGCTCAGGCATATCATGAAAACTCTCAAGGCTTTCGCAATCTATCGTATGCACAGAAACACCTTTTCCACGTGTCTGTATTCCCACAATCCGATCACCCGGCAGAGGATGGCAACAGTTAGAGTAATGAACAGCTACTCCTGGGATGAGCCCTCGAATTGGAATAGAGTCAACCAAATCGTCTGATTCGTTGGGCCCGTCTGACACTCCACCCCCCCTAGTCAACTTATAAATTTTTTCTTCATCCTCGCTATCTAGTGCGGATTCTATAATGCTATTTGCTGTATAATTACCACGACCAACTGCAATATATAAATCAGTCAAGCTCTCCATATTCAGTGACTTGATAATAATTTTTAAGGCCTGTTCACTAAATTGATAACCGAACTTTGAGAACGCTTTTTCGATCATCGCTTTCCCAAGTTGTTGATATTCTGTTCGCTCCTTAGTCCGAATAAAGCGTCGAATTCTAGAACGCGCTTTAGCGGTTACAACAAATTTTTCCCAGTCTGGCGATGGAATTCCGGGCTTAGAAGTAATAATTTCAACCTGGTCCCCGTTATGCAGTTTTGTATGTAATTGAACTAGACGACCATTAATTTTAGCACCCACACACGCATCGCCCACCTCGGAATGAACTTCATAACCAAAATCTACTGGCGTAGATCCTCGTGGCAAAGCGATCAACTCCCCTTTTGGTGTAAAGCAAAAAACCTGCTCCTGAAATAAATCAAGCTTAGTGTGCTCAAGAAATTCATCAGGATCATCTGCATGTTCGAGAATATCAAGTAATTCTCTCACCCACCGATATTCATAAATTTCTTTATCAGGTCCTGCGCCATCCTGCTTAAATTGCCAATGTGCCGCGACCCCTATTTCTGCAACCTCATGCATTTCTTTGGTACGAATTTGGACCTCTATCCGGCGTTTTTGTGGCCCTATAATTACGGTATGTATCGATTGGTATCCGTTACGTTTAGGAGTAGATATATAATCTTTAAAACGACCAGGAACACAGGAATAGTTACCATGAATTATTCCCAAAGCTTGGTAACATTCGTTAAGATCTTTCAAAACTACTCGAAAGGCCATTATATCGGAAAGTTGTCCAAATTCGACGTTTTGGCGCTGCATCTTGAGCCAGATAGAATAGGGTTTTTTCTCTCGTCCAGAGACTTCAACAGCCAAACCTATGTTCTTTAATATTTTGTTTAACTCGGCAGAAATTTCATCTATTACTTTAGTTTCTACTGATTCTGTCCTCAAAAATTCCAGCCTTTTAACAATCGTATTCCGGGCATCCGGATAAAGTTCTTTGAAAGCTAAATCCTCAAGTTCAGTTTTGATACCTTGCATACCAATTCGTTCGGCAAGTGGAGCATATATTTCCATTGTTTCTTGAGCGATCCGGGACCTTTTTTTTGAATCAATGATAAACCCAAGAGTCCGCATATTGTGAAGACGATCCGCTAGCTTAACCAATAGCACACGAATGTCTCGTGACGTCGCCATCAATAATTTACGGAAGTTTTCAACCTGGTGTTTGTTCGCAGATTGTAATTCAAATTTGGAAAGTTTGGTTACACCATCCACCAAGTGGGCAACAGAGGCGCCAAATTGTTTCTGAATTTCGTCAATTGTTGCGACAGTGTCTTCAACAGTATCGTGGAGCAATCCGGTAATTATGGTATCTGAATCTAACTTGAGCTCTGTAAGAATACCCGCTACTTCTAATGGATGTGAAAAATACGGATCACCTGACTCGCGCTTTTGCGAACCATGCGCCATCATCGAAAAAACATATGCACGGTTTAGTGCATCTTCTTTCGCGCTATTGTCATAGGACCTAACACGATCAACTAGCTCATATTGACGGATCATGTTACCCTCCGCCATACAATAAATTTAAAAATATTAAGCGTAGAAATAGATTTCAAAAGGGAATAACAATCTTACTCATCCATTGAAGCATGAACTTAATCTCCCTTGAGCTCTTTTTCTGATACATCTTCAAAAAGTTTTTCAGCGGGTGTTGAGATGCCAGCTTCCTCTGCCAATGTAGCTAGATCTGCCTCAACTGAAGCTGTCAATGCTTCTTCCATAGCAAGTAACTCTTCAGCTTCTTCTTCAGGGTCATCAATCTCCCCGTGACGTTGAAGCCCTAAGATTAACTCTTCCTCCAGTTCCGAAACTTCAATCGTTTCGTCAGCAATTTCTCGCAGAGCCACTACGGGATTTTTATCATTGTCACGATCAACAGTTAGCTCACTGCCAACTGACAATTCCCTAGATCGTTGAGCCGCCATCATCACTAATTCAAAACGGTTGGGTATCTTCTCCACACAATCTTCTACTGTAACGCGCGCCATGCGTCCTACTCCTTGAAATTTCTAGAACCGACTTCCAAGATCAATGGGCGGGCAATATATGTGCTAATGCATTTAAATAGCAAGTATTTCTATCGTAAAAAGATACCAATATTTTATTTACCCTTAAATTAAATCCGTTCACATCGTTGATTTTTAGGTAAACCATTGATGAGTTTTGAAATTGTTTTATCGTTAACTGGGTGAACCCAATTCGGATCTAAATCGAAAAGTGGAAATAAAACAAAAGCTCTCTCAGATAAACGCGGATGAGGCAAACATAGTCCGTATTCTTCTTTTGGTTCAATAACTTGATCGTGATATGAAATTAAGTCTAGATCAATGATGCGACTGGCATTTGCGACCGTCCTTACTCGACCAAATTCATTTTCCACCTCATGGAGTTGTGATAACAATTTATTGGCTGGCAAATTAGTCAAAACCTCAACCACAGCGTTCAAATAATCCGGTTGTTTCGCGGAAGGCACGGGCGCGCTCTTATACCATGGTGAACATCTAACTACCCTACAAACATTTAAATTAATGACCCGAAGTGTTTTTTGCAAAATTTCCGGCGTGGTTCCAAATTTGTTACTGGGTAGATTCCCACCAATTCCGATAAAGATCATTAAATTTCGTACTTTTTTATTTGTCTCACCTTGTCACACCTTCTCATGTGTCTTATTTTTGAGACGAAACGGAAAATTCCAATTAATATGGTGTATGACCAATACACCGGTCTTTGTAAAAACAACAAGGTAATCAAACATATAAAATAAAAAAGAATTTAATTTAGCAAGAGTTGCTTAAATTTTTGGATGTAACAGTCGAGAGCGCCCGATGAATATTTATGCGCAAGAAAAAATAGCGTTATTTATAGATGGCTCAAACCTATATTCTGCTTCAAGAGCTATTGGATTTGATATTGATTACAAAAATCTCTTAGAGCTTTTTTCTGCAAAAGGGCAATTAGTAAGAGCTTATTATTATACCGCCTTAATGGAAGATCAGGAGAATCTACCAATTCGTCCACTGGTGGATTGGCTTGACTACAATGGCTACACGGTAGTCACCAAACCAACAAAAGAATTCACAGACTCGATGGGGCGCCGAAAATTAAAGGGTAATATGGATATGGAAATTGCCATAGATGTTCTAGAGATGGCGGAACATATAGACCACGCTGTTCTTTTTTCTGGTGATGGAGATTTTCGAAGATTAGTGGAGGCTGTCCAACGGCGTGGTGCCCGTGTAACTGTAGTAAGCACATTTCAATCTTCACCACCAATGGTAGCTGATGAACTACGTCGTCAAGCAGATAACTTTGTGGAACTCAAAACCCTTGAGGCCCAAATAGCTCGCAAAGAACAAGAAATTTCTCTTTCAGATGAAATTATAAGCCAACCGAATGTTTTATTGGAACAGCCTGAAT
Source organism: uncultured Rhodospirillaceae bacterium (assembly GCA_964499275.1). Classification (GTDB taxonomy): domain Bacteria; phylum Pseudomonadota; class Alphaproteobacteria; order MPNO01; family UBA2964; genus UBA2964. The sequence goes on along the minus strand of CAZCKO010000005.1, from coordinate 43,550 downwards.
TACACATAGACGAATATTTAATGGAAACAGGTTGAATTTCCGATAGGTATTTTGGTTATGATCAGATCGTTATCTCTTCCGGATAATAATTGTGGGATTTGTCCAAGACTGACCGACTTTCGTATACAAAATCAAAATAAATTTTCTGAATGGCATAATGCCCCGGTAACCCCATTTGGGAGCCTCTCTTCACAATTATTGATTGTAGGATTAGCGCCGGGCCTTCGAGGTGCAAATCGAACCGGACGTCCTTTTACCGGTGATTATGCGGGTGTTTTGCTATTTGATACTTTACTCAAATTTAAATTTGCGGCTGGTCAATATACGTTAGAGGGAGAAGATAATTTTGAATTAATAAATTGTCGGATTACTAACGGGGTACGTTGCGTACCACCCCAGAATAAGCCCATTGGCAGCGAAATTAATGCTTGTCGTCCTTTCCTAATTAATGAAATTGATGCAATGCATAACCTGAAGTGTATTTTAGTTTTGGGGGGTATTGCCCATAACACAGTATTGCGCGCCTTAGGCCAGAAAGTCTCGATGTGGAAATTCAAACATAATGCCTCACATATCCTTCCTGAATTGCCAATGCTTATAAACAGCTATCATTGTTCACGTTACAACACGAACACGGGCCGTTTGACTGAAAAAATGTTCCATGATGTTTTTGAATCAATCCGAAAGTTAATTTAGGGCAAGTCTGCAAGAACCAAATCAGGGTGCGAAATCACATCAAAGTCTTCATATATTCCGAGAATCTTAGTGTCTTCGCTAATTAACACAGACATCCTTGCTGCCCTTTCCTGATCCGAGTTCTCGGCAGCACCATAGGAGATTGCGACAGTACGTGTAGCATCACAAAGTAGGTTGGTCGTCATACCTAATTCATCACCCCAACTCTTTAAGTCCTGAATAGGACTAAATGTTATACCAATCAATTCAGTTCCTTTAATTTGGAACTCTTGGATTCGATCACGGAACCCCTTGGCCTCTAGCGTTCAATTTGTGCCAAACGCTCTCGGAACAAACCAAATGAGAATTTTCTTTTCTAAGAAGTCAGATAGGCTAATTAATTTTCCATCTTGATTTGGTAGGCTAAAAGCTGGTGCCTCACTGCCAATTTTAATCATGGCCATAATGTTTCCCCTTATTTCAAATGCTGAGTTCGAATTATACATAAAGTAATTCAAAATTAATCCACTAATCGTCGTGGTAGCGCTCCTCTTTCCAAGGGTCACCAGTGTTATGATATCCACGCATTTCCCAATAGCCAGGCCTGTCTTCTACGGTAAATTCTATTCTTCGTATCCATTTGGCACTTTTCCAAAAATACTGGTCAGGTAACAATGCCCTGACTGGTCCGCCGTGATCAGCTGACAGCAAATCTCCATTCCACTTAAACGCTATAATTGCATTCGATTTTTTAAAATGTTCGATCGAAACATTAGTTTTATATCCATCATAACTATGAAAAATGCAGTGTTTCACTTCAGGTAAAGGCTCAACAGTTTCGATTAGGTAGGCACCCGTAATACCGAGCCAACGGTTGTCGTAGCGCGACCAACCCGTTACGCAATGAATATCAGAATTAATTTCAACTTGGGGTTGCTCGAGCAGTTCTGACCAATTCCATTTAATTGGGTTTTTTATATCGCCATCAACTATTAGGCGCCATTCATCCCGGTCCAAGTCGGGTTTTTTTCCAAGATCAAGAACTGGCCAATTTTTCACAAGACGCTGGCCGGGTGGCAAACGATTGCGCTTCATAACATTGCTATTTCCGTTATCATTAAATCACCGCTATTTGCCAAATCAATTTTAAGAACTCAATATTCACAATTATTATAATAAGTTCTTATACAACGCCTTTTACCTTACCAGACAAAGTCAACCTTTTTCTCTCATTACTCGGGCTTTTTGCCTATCCCAGTCTTTTTTCTTTTCAGACTGGCGTTTATCGTATAGGCGTTTTCCTTTAGCCAATCCGAGCTCTAACTTGGCTATTCCACGATTATTAAAATAAAGCCTGAGTGGAACCAGTGTCATCCCTTCACGTTGAATGGCGCCGATCAGCTTACCAATTTGGCGACGGTGCAAAAGTAATTTTCGTGGTCGCCGCGGCTCATGGTTAAATTGACCCGCTTGCTTATATTCTGGGATGTAGCTGTTTATTAGGAACAATTCGCTAGATTGTTCCGTGGCGTAGGACTCAGAAATAGTTGCCCGTCCTTGTCGCAGCGATTTTACTTCGCTCCCATGAAGAACTATACCCACCTCAAGACGCTCTTCTATCGTATAGTTATATCGTGCCTTACGATTCTGAGCGGCTACTCTTATGGGATTAACTTCGCCAGTCATCACATCTAGTTTAGAATGCCCGCAGACCTCATCGAATCCTCAACGACCTTCTTACTATCATCTGAGACAGGTCCCAAAGGCAGTCGAGTATCTGCTGCACATTTTCCTAGGAGACTAGCACCATATTTTACTGGACCAGGATTAGATTCACAGAACAAATTGGTATGAAGGGGCATAAGCCGTTCATTCAAGGATTGAGCACCAGAAATATCACCACTGTTCCAGGCCTTATGAAATTCCGACATCTCCTTTGGGGCAATATTAGCAGTTACGGAAATACAACCAACACCACCCTGCGCCAAAAAACCGATTTGCGTGCCATCTTCACCTGAAAGTTGGATAAAATCAGAACCAATTGCATTTTTTTGTAATGTGGCACGACCCACATCATTAGTCGCATCTTTAACACCCACAATATTAGGTAATTTTGCTAAACGCTCCATCGTGGCAACAGACATATCGATAATGCTGCGCCCTGGAATATTGTAGATTATTACAGGTAAATTTACGGCGTCATTTATTGCCTTGTAATGGAGGTACAAACCCTCTTGAGTTGGTTTATTGTAATAGGGTGTGACAACCAGAGCTGCATCGGCACCAGCTTTTTTAGCATGCTCGGTGAGCATTACCGCTTCCTCAGTCGAGTTTGAACCGGTGCCAGCTATTACCGGAACTCTGCCCTTAGCTACACTTATACAGAGCTCAACAACACGATTGTGTTCATCATGGCTAAGGGTAGGCGATTCACCCGTTGTACCGCAGGGAACCAAGCCATCTGTACCCTGTTCAATTTGCCAATCAATGAATTTCTCATAAGAATTTTCATCAACCCTACCATTTTCAAAAGGCGTAATGAGCGCACAAATAGATCCGTGGAACATCGTTCTCCTCACAATTCCGTGAATATTAAACGCACTAGCCGAAAAGTCGTTCAAAAACGAGACTAATTTGTCCAGCAAGGCGCGGCAAGCGATTCAATAAATAATAGTCTAGCTGGACAAAAGGACTTATTCAAACATAAGTCTATGTCATAACTTATGAATTAACTCAAATAATGTAATTTCAGCCACAAATTGAGTATAGACTGCTATGAACCCAAACAACAATCTTGCACTTTGTCCTAACATCACAAGTGCAGCCCGACGGTTGGCTGGTGTAGCGAGAAAGACGCCTCTAATAAAATCTACTGTCTTAAGCGACAACTTCAACGCAAAAGTTTTTTTAAAAGTAGAAAGTCTACAGCTCACCGGATCATTTAAATTCCGTGGAGCATTTAATTTTATCAGTCAGCTCACAAAAGATCAAAAAGCTAAGGGATTGATTGCATATTCCTCTGGTAACCATGCACATGCAGTCGCAAAGGCTGCCGATTTAGAAGGAATAAAGACCACGATTGTTATGCCTCAAGACGCACCCCGAATAAAGGTTGAGGCTACAAAAAGATTTGGCGCTAATATTCTGTTTTACGAACGCAATACAGAATCCCGTGAAGATATTGCTGCTACGATCGTCAAAAAGACTGGGGGTGTACTTATACCACCATATGATCACCGCCTTATAATAGCGGGACAGGGAACCGTTGGATTAGAGATTGTCGATCAAATGGCTGTTTTAGATTGCAAACCTGATGTGGTCTTGGTTCCTTGCAGTGGAGGAGGATTAATCGCTGGCATTGCAGTGGCTATAAAAAACTTCTTCCCTAAGGCCAATATTTATTCTGTAGAACCGGAAAATTTTGACGATACCGCAAGGTCACTTGAGAGTGGTAAAATTCAAATTATAGGAGAAAATGAAAATAAAGTGTCTATTTGTGACGCTTTAATGGTCAACAGACCTGGTCAACTTACCTTTTCAATCAACAAGAAACTTGTATGCAGAGGGCTAACAGTTACCGATAGGATCGTAGAGAGAGCTATGGCTTTTGCCTTTATAAACGAAAAACTTGTCTTAGAACCGGGTGGAGCGGCAGCTTTAGGCGCTATTTTAGATAATAAAATTGATATTTCTGGTAAAAATGTAGTTGTGGTTCTTTCTGGTGGTAACGTTGACCCCAATATCTTTAAAAATGCTATAGAGCATTATTAATTTGGTTTGTTACCTCACGTATTAATTTTGAATTCATCGCGAGCCCTAGGCGCCCAAGACAATCCATGTCCGTGAAGATCTGGTGGGCTAAGAAAACCGTTTTCGTCAACGTCCACTATATTATCAAAAAGGGGTTCCAGCAGTGGGAAGTGTTCCAACCAAATTATTGCAGGAGCCGCAGCCGCTAAATGCACAAAAAGGGAGGGTAAAAAGTGCGGAGCAACTATCAGGCCATGATAACCAGCAATCGTTGCTACACGCATGGTTTCGGTAATTCCGCCCATCATCGCAAGGTCAGGCTGCACTACAGCACAACATTTTGATTGAAAAAATGGAGTCAGTTCAACTACACCCTGATGATGCTCACCGGTTGCTAAAGGGACAGGTGAATGTAATGCGAGCTGTTCATATCCAGTAATGTCATGAGCACTCAGCGGCTCTTCTAGCCAAGATAGGCCATAATCTGCGCAGGCATTGGATAGCCACCTTGCAGTCAGTAAATCACACTTCTCATTGGCGTCTCCCATAATTGCAATATTCTCGGGAAGAGATTCGCGAACTGCACGAAGTCTCTCAATATCATTGACATTACCCTCAAAGCGTAATTTTACAGCGGAATACCCTTGATCTGCGTACCAAATAGCCTGTCTGGCTGCATCTTCTGGTGCTTGCGTAGGACCAAAACCACCACTGCCATAAACCGGAACAGATTTCGGTGTGCCCCCCAATGCCTCAGCTAAAGACATTTCGTGAACTTTCGACCACAAGTCCCATGCGGCGACGTCAATCGCAGAGATCGCTATGAAACCGACACCTCGACCCAAGCGATTTAAAGAACCAGCTAAACGCCGCCATAGTTCCGCTGGTGGGTTTTGGCTTTTTCCTGTTACAAAATCTTGCAACATCTTTGACGCTGTCAATGACACAGCTTCTCCACCCCCACCCAGAACATAACTGAATCCCATACCTGTTTCACCAGCAGAAGACGTCAGCTCGACCACTATAACATCGACCTCAGTTATACCTGAACCTCCCGTAACACCGGGCAATGGATAACGCCAAAGCTCTGCGCTCCCATATTCAATAACTCTTGGTATCATCTATACCAGCCTCCTAAACACTCAAAATTTCAATTTCTATTTGATCACCATCTATGAGGGATAGTGTTTCTCTAACATTATGGGCTGCGATTAACTCCACTTGATCCATCGGGTAATCATTGACGTCTGGGAGAATTATAGCTGCTGTAATTTCTTTAAATATTTTCGCTTTATAACAAAAAGAATTACACCATTCTGGATCTGGAGGCTCAATCAATTGACCTTTGGAGGATTTAATACAATTCCAAACCATTAAATCCCTATTTGAATTTAAAATTACATTAACCGTACCAGGAAAAGGGGCTTCACCTAGTATCTCACTAAAAGCTAAATGAGCCCATTCCACTTCCATAAACCCGGCAGCCTTTCCAAGTCCAGTTGCAAGTTTACCGGTTAATTTTTTATTCTGCATTCGCACCCTTTTTAAATTCCTATTTTAAAATGAAACTTGCCTACCAAATGTACATATATTCGCAATAACGTTGCGGGTGTAGCTCAGTGGTAGAGCACGAGCTTCCCAAGGTCGGGTTTCTATTGTTTATCCTCTAGCATTTTAAGTTGATGCTCCCGCACAAAGGCTGGTACAAAGTCCGGATCTATCGGGGGAAGTGTTCCCTTGGGAATAAAGGGCGCAAGTCGGCCAGCACCTTCAGCCCGCTGATTGAATTCTTTATGAGCTGCTACGAGAGTTTTTTCATCGGTCATCAGGTCCAGAACACTAAAAGCAAGAGAACGTGTTGCGCTGAGAACTGTTGGATAGGCATTAACACCTTTACAAAAAGCAGATCGAGCCCAATTGGGTATTGAAGTGGTGTGTAATCCATGAGCGATATAAATTCGAGCTGTCGGCGCATGCCAACAAAACTCGTTCACGTCATCCGTACCTCCAGAAAAATCTCTAGTAACACCGGCCCTTAAATCTGTAATTGTCTCGTCAAATGGCTCGGCCATTGCTGACAAGTTCAGGTTCTTAAGGACTTCCACCCCGAATTTCTTGGCTTCAGGAGAAAAATTTGGTGCGCCCGCACGCTGAAGATTGCGAAAACACAATTCAGAAATAGTATGGTTTGGAAGCCAAGGACGTGTTGCCGAAAATATTCGTCGCTCAAATCGGGCGCCAACGGCGAGACAAGCTGCTTCTACTGCCCGCGACAGGACCTCGGAAGTCCGCTCCACGCCGGCCCGAGTAGATGAACGAAGTACAAACCAACTCTGGGTGCTACCCGGTATAGAGGTCGGATGTTCTCCACCACGGGAAATTATTTCACTTACCGATGAACGATCATCTCGTGGTAAATGATCTTTTAAAAATTGAAGGATAACGTGTGCTAGTACGGCTGCATCAATTGCGCTAATCCCTGTCCAAGGACGGGCCGAATAAGTACTTTCACCTATAAATTGGAATATTTCACCCTGCTGAATTCCGGGTCCAAGATCCCATTCAACGGTTGAATAAGGCCGAGGATGCCAAGCCACAACTGCATCAAGGTTCTCAAAAAGACCAGCTTGTGCCATCAGAGGTTTACCCGCACAAAGTTTTTCAGCCGGAGTTCCAAACGCGATCACTGATCCGGAGATATTGTGAGCCACCATAGCCTGTGAAATAGAAACCGCTGCAGCTGCACTGGCTACTCCAATTCCGTTGTGAAGATCGGTAAAGCCAGATGATCGGTTAGGTAAAGGGTTCGGATAAGAAGATGGTCCCTGTATTTCTCCGGGGGTTGCATCGTACTCGCACATAACAGCAATTCGCGGTTGGCCATTTCCCCAAGTTGCAACAAAAGCACTCGGCATATTGGCGACACCCATATCAACTTCGAATCCATTTTGGGCCAAAAGGTTGCAAAGCGCCTCTGCCGATTGAATTTCACAGAAGCTGGGTTCGGCGTATTCCCAAATCTGATCTGTCAAATTTGAAATTTCTCCAAAATGTTTATCAATCCAAGTACTCGCTGTTTCAAAGATGCCTTCTTTGTTCATTTGGGTGTCCCTTTTTACTCCGTCACACCATCGCCTTCCCGCTATTTTAATTCTTTTGATAGTGGAAACTCGCTGTTTAACGACAAGCAGAAAAATATTTGATAATTTATTATCGTTGCGCTAGAGGAACTTCGAATTCCTCCAAACAAAATAAATGTCCAGATTTCGAAGTTCCTCCCAAAGGATCATCGGCGCACAAAAAAATGGGTTGAGTAAACTACCCACGGTCCAAAAGTTGGGTTTCTGTACCTTGCACTAAAAACCGGTGAATTGTACTCAAAGTCCTCCACCAAACCCAACAGGAAATTTTCAGACTTAAATTCCTATTTTTTTACGCCAAGTACTGAGCGCATACGCTTGAAAAGCCTTTCATCCGCAGCTGTAATACGCTTCGCATGTTTCTGTTGATCTGCCCATGAAACGGGTGTCCATATCATCCGACGTTTCTTAGCTTTTTTCCGTATACCGGGGTCATCAAACATTTTTTTAAATGCTTTGCGCAGGGCCTTGACCCGGTCTCGTGGCACTCCTGGCGGTGCTAGCCACGCACGACCTAAAATTCCATTACCGCTAAAGAGCGTGAGGATCTTTTTATCCGTTGGATCAGACGTTAGATCTTTAACTAAAGGCGCTTTTGGTCGATTTGGCAGCGGATCAAGAGACGTAGCGAAAAGTACTCTCACCAAATCTTTCTTCAACCATTGAGGCCGCAAAAACGCGACTGATGACCAAACGGCTTGAAAACCCTGGACTTCGGCCTGATCCATAGCATGATAAACTCCGTTCATGCCGCGATAACCGGTAATTATTTTAAACTTGGTACCCAACATGCCGTTGGCCAATGCTGGTAAGATATAGGTCTGGGATCCCTTCCCGGTGGAACCCATGATAACGGTTTTCTTCCGCACATCCGCGAGGGTTGCAACGCCAGCACTCTTGTAAACAACAAAGGCGCTACGCGTGCGCTCTGCACCGCCTAAAAAATGGAAACGATCCGCTATATATTTTACACCGGTGGTACGCAAACGAGAGGCAAACGGCGTATCTGAAAGCAGAATTCCAATTGCACTACCGTTTTGAGCGGCACGATTATAAAGATAGTTTGCCGCCTTTGTGCCTCCAGCCCCGCCCATGTTTTGGGTTATAAATGTCGGATTACCAGGCATATGTTTTTTTAGAAACGGTGCAATTAACAACGTATACTTGGTATGGCCACCGCCTGGTCCGGCGGCGATTACTATGCTTACGGTTTTACCACGATAAAACTTGGTAACGGCATCCGACGCAGCAGGTCCTGCAGTTCCAAGTAAAACCGTCCCAAGCAAAAAGGAAATAGCAACGCGTATCTTTCTTCTCTTTTTACTAAACATCTTTGGTCTCTCCCTTTTTTGTCGAAGTTTATTTTATTAAAAAAAATTTGATTATAAATCACTCCGCAGCAACGGGTGAAGCAAAAGCTGGAGTACGCGGGTTATCACGCCAATCCCGGGCTGTTGCATAAATTGTATGGTAATGATCAGGCAAGTTTGTAAAGGCTGGTGTAAACAATAAAAGCCTGAGCAGATGCCGTTTATGTTGGGGTTCAGGCCAGTCAACGTATTCGGTGCGGCTGTGTAGGATGGTATGATTATTGTTAATTTGAATATCGCCCCGTTGAAAGTCCATGTCTAACCTAAATTTATCACTAGCAGCAAGATCGTGCACCATATCGATCGCCGCGAAATCTTCGGAAGTGAGCCTAGGTGCTTCAGCAAACCGTTGCCCCGTCTTTATATACTTTCGACCGTAACGAGTGAAAAGCCGACCATTATGCAAAGTGAAAACAGGTTGAACATTATAGGGTTTCTCGCCCTCCATCTCTTCGCCTCTTAGGTCAACATAAAATGGGTGGTAGAGCCTTTCGAGCAAATCAGGACGACAAGCCAGCATCTCGTTGTAGATAGATACCGAACTGGCTATACAACTAAGCCCGCCCGATTTTGCCGTATTCAAACACAATAACGCCACTACATCTGTCTTATCGCAGTGAAAAGGCAAATAAGAAGTTGTCTGGTAGCCCCGGCCGTGATGGTCTTTAGACCAATCCCGCCCAACGTCGGTAACATGGCCTATCACATCACCCATTCGATTTTGTCCTGCTGCCTCCCCTAGATAGGTACCAATTCCCCACAAGATAATCTCAACATCTTCAGCTGTGTATCGTTCGACTGGAAGACCACGTATCAATACAAACCCACGGCCATTTTCTACTTCATCTAATGCTCTGACCAGAGTCTCAGAAAATTGGTTTAGCGGAAAATCCGCTTTTTTAATCGACGCCAAAGGAAGGCTTCTTTTCTTAACCCCGTTGAGTGCCAATTCTATTTCATCGATATCACCTTCTTTAATGTGTAAAATCCATTTGGCCGAATCAGCCATATCGTGGGCGGTCCAAGCCGCCTCAATCTCTAATGGATCGTGGGGGGTTCTCATCGTATTCCCTTTCGCCGTAGAGACCGATCCTAGCTGTTCTGATCGATAACTGCAAGAAAAGTAGGGTTATCCGTCTCGCATTGGAGCCGCTACTGGTAGCATAATATTCACGGGATCATCATGGGTCGCAACCTGCGGTCATATATAAGAAACAGGATGATACAACTGCCTCTGAAGAGGCGAGCGAGAAAGTAAAAGTGCAAAAGACGCATAAAGGATAATCAATTGCGGTGCTATCGCTTTGTTGGTGGCAATGCGCCAAGGGTCACACCATCCACGACACTGCATCAATCTTCGCTTTTCACATTTAATAAATTCTGTCAGACTTTGGGCAATAAAAAGAAAGACTTCAGACGTATTGGTACAGTTTTTGTACAAAAAGATGGTAGGGTAAAAAAAGATATCTGTTTTTCAATAGATTAGCGGGTGTAACTCAGTGGTAGAGTACGAGCTTCCCAAGCTCGGTGTCGAGGGTTCGATTCCCTCTACCCGCTCCAATTAATAATCAAATAACCTTATCATCACGCAACTGACAGAGCTCCTCATCTGCTAAATCCAGAACTTCGCGTAAAACCTCTTCTGTATCAGCTCCCAGACTAGGCGGAGAGTAGCGGTATGTAACCGGGGTTTCCGATAACTTAAGAGGGCTTGCAACCAATGGAAAGCTGGCACCATCGATTGCTTCATGCGGCATGTTAATTACCATACCCCGTGCTTTGACATGGTCATCAGCAAAAACCTCTTCCACCGTATTGATGGGCCCACAACCAATGGTCAATTTCTCGAGTTGGGTCAACCATACTCCAGAAGCCTTGGAGGCAATTATTGGCTTCAGGGCTTCGATCAATGTATCACGGTTTTTTACCCGATCCCCATTGGATTTAAACCTTTCGTCATCAGCAAGTTCCAAACAATTGGCATACTCGCAAAATCTTCTAAATTGTGCATCATTCCCGATAGTCAACATTATGTGCCCGTCGGCAGTTGCAAAGACTTGGTAGGGGACAATGTTCGGATGGCCATTTCCAAGGCGCACGGGATTATCACCGCTGATGAGATAATTCATTGCCTGGATTGAAAGCCAAGCTACTTGGGTATCTAACATACCGATATCAATATATTGACCTTTTTGACTTACCTCTCGTGACCTCAGCGCGCCACAAATCGCTACCGTGGCATACATTCCCGCCATAATATCTGCAATCGGAACGCCCGCCTTCATAGGTTCTCCATTCGGGTCACCCGTCACACTCATGATGCCACCCATTGCCTGGATAAGGGGGTCATAGCCAGGGCGTTCAGCATAAGGCCCGGTTTGGCCAAAACCTGTGATCGAACAATAAACTAAACCTGGGTTTATTTCCTTGAGGTCAGCATAGCCAAGTCCATACCGTGACAAATTTCCAAGCTTAAAGTTTTCCACTAATACATCTGCCTTGGCGGCTATTTTTTTTATTATAGCCTGGCCCTCCGACTTAGATATATCAATTGCCACAGATCGCTTATTACGGTTTGCACCCATAAAATACGCGCTTTCGATAGTCTCATTACCTTCACTATCTTTTAGAAACGGAGGACCGAAACGCCTTGTGTCATCTCCACCGCCTGGGCGCTCCACCTTAATAACTTCTGCCCCAAGATCACCCAAGGTTTGAGTACAAAATGGGCCCGCCAAAATTCGTGTCAGGTCAAGTACGCGTATCCCATCGAGGGCTCCTTTTTTTTCTTTCATAGTCAATCCTGCGCTCGTTAATACAAGTTGTATTTAGGGTCATACGCCAAGCCATAGATAAGTAAAACCCTGTAACAATATTGACACTCACACGCCCGTATTCCACCCTAAACTCTAACTTCGGGTTGATCGGCATATATTATGGATAAAATCGAGAAAAAACTAAAAGATATGGGCCACAAACTTCCCAAACCATTTGCATATCCAAGCTCTAATCGCACCGGTTGCGTTCTCACGGGCAATCTCGTTTTTATTTCTGGTCACCCTCCACCCACGGACTTTGGGGTCAATGTTCATGGCAAAGTTGGGGATACTTTAACAGAAACTGAAGCAATAGCTTCAGCTGAAGCCACAGCCCTTTGCATGCTTTCTTCGGTAAAACAAACGCTCGGTTCGCTCGAACGAATTTCACAAGTTGTCAAAATTAATGGCATGGTGAACTCAGCGCCCGGTTTTCAAAGGCAATTTGCCGTTATAGATGGAGCATCAGACCTATTATACGAGTTGTTTGGCCCCGATGCGGGCCAGCACGCACGCAGTGCTGTTGGTATGTTTGAACTACCACGGCAATTTTGCATGGAAATTGAAGGAATTATGGAATATTCGAGCTAATCCTTATACCCTAGGACCTCATGCTTCTGCTCACCAAGCCCATCAATACCCATTTCTATCACATCGCCGGCTTTTAACCATTTGGGAGGATCAAAACCCGCAGCTACGCCGTGTGGAGACCCAGTTGTTAAGACATCTCCAGGGTTGAGTGACATAAATTCACTGACATAGGATACAAGTTGTGCAATACCGAATACCATGTCGGACGTGTGTCCATTTTGGCGCATTTCCCCATTAACCCTAGTCCAAATGCCTTTAGACTGAGGATCTCCGAACTCGTCCGCCGTGACCAGCCATGGCCCTAATGGACCAAAAGTATCAGCACTCTTTCCTTTTGTGGTACCCCCGGACCGCTCCCGCTGGTAGGCGCGTTCTGACCCATCGTTCATTATTGCATAACCTGCAACATGTTTTAGTGCCTCACTCTCGGAAACATTGATTGCGGTTTGGCCAATGATAGCAGCAAGTTCAACCTCATAATCAAACTTCGTGGATGTTTTTGGCTTCACCATAGGATCATAAGGACCAGTAAGCGAACTTATAGCCTTAACAAAAATTACCGGCTCTTCCGGTGGCGTATAGCCCATCTCAAGAATATGATTTAAATAGTTTTGGCCAATTGCAATAATTTTTGGGATACCGGATATAGGAATGCCAAGACGAGGACTACCAGATACTGCAGGTAATTTCTTTATATCGATAGATTTAAGCGAATTTACTCCGGTAGGCGTAATGATATCGGGTGTGATATCTTCAACTTCATTGGCCAGGTCTCTAAGGTCTCCTGAGCCATCAATCAGTCCTGGCTTTTCGTCCCCTCTCTCGCCGTACCGTACCAATTTCATACTTTCCCCCAGTTCTAAACCCGTAAGTAATTAAACTCCCTTTTACCTTATTGCAGTAGTACTGTCTTATGGAAAAGGGAAAATGAATGATCTTAATGCAGGCAGCAAATTTTTAAGGTAAAATATGCCGATGATAAGGAACCATAACACTGTCGCCAGTACCTGTTGGGAATGCAGCACCCATTGTGGTGGGTTATTCACTAGTGAAAACGGGCGAGTAACCAAAATCAAACCCAACGTTAACCACGCGGCGTCAAAAGGAGCTTTTTGTGTTAAGGGTATGCGCGGACTTCCCGAGCTGACATATCACCCAGATCGTATTTTATCCCCAATGCGGCGCAAGGGGGAGCGCGGCCAAGGTCAGTGGCAAAAAATTACATGGGACCAAGCACTCGATGAGATGTGCCAAAAAATCCTAATGGTTCAGGAGAAGTATGGTCCCCTTTCTCTGTGTGGTGCGGTCAGCAATGCGCACTTTAGCCGCGGAGTTTCTTTGGCACTCCTGATGCGCGCATTGGGCACACCCAACTGGATGATGAACCAGGATTTATGCGGTGGGTGCCGCGCTCTGTCTGATAAGATAACAGGACTGAACATGGGTAATGGCGAGGATATAGACAATACTCGTTGTGCTTTAATTGTTGGGAGAAACCCATCCGCTGCCGATCCAACGCAGTGGCTTGCCCTCAAGCGGGCAAAAAAAAAGGGTGCGAAAATCATCACCATTGACCCAGCCCGCACCCAAGCCGCCGCTATATCAGACCTTTGGCTCCAACCCAGACTGGGCACTGATGCGGCAATAGCCCTGGCCATTATAAACTGGGTGATCACGAATGATATGTATGACCAAAATTTTGTGAATAACTGGTGTCACGGGTTCGAAGAGCTTAAAGATCGGGTCAAATCTTACTCTCCAGAATGGGCATCCAAAATCAGCAACGTCCCGAAAGAAAAGATAATCACCGCTGCTAGATGGTATTCAAAGGGTCCTTCTTGCTTTGTTAGTGGACACGGAATTGATGCCTTTAGCGCCGGCGTCCAAACATATCGCGCCTTTCATTCACTTGTTGCGATTAGTGGCAATCTAGACCGAATTGGAGGGAACCGTCGTGTCAAAAAACCTTCGGGGTTCACAAACTATATTGAAATACTTCATAAACCAGAATTTCGTTTACCACTTGAAATTGAAGAACAAACCATTGGGGCTGATCGTTTCCCGCTTTGGGCAGGACCCAGAGGATGGCAAACCGCGTGCCATAATCCGTCTGTAATTAATGCCGTACTGACCGGAAAGCCCTACCCGGTCCGTGCAATGTATGTGACCGGGGTCAATATTGTGGTTACCTACCCAAATACGCAAAAAACAATTCAAGCCTTGAAATCACTCGACTACTTATGTGTTGCAACGCACATGATGACACCGACGGCAGAATTCGCTGATTTAATTTTACCAAAAACTACCGGTTTAGAAGATGAAGAAATTTCACTCGAAGCCAATGGTCCTTGTATAAGTGTAGTTCAGCCCTCCCATCCGCCATTGGGCGATGCCCGCAGTGATTTTTGGATTGTTGGACAATTAATAAAACGATTGGAGGCACGGGGAAATAGTGAGGCGAGGACCTTCTTTCCGTGGCAGAGCAAAAGGGAGTTCAATAAATATCTATTAGGTGATTCCAATATTGAATTCGAAACCCTGCTAGAAAACGGGTATGCAGAGTACGATTATGACCTTGGAAATTTTTCCCGGAATGGCTTTAAGACCCCTACCGGTAAAATAGAGCTGTTTTCTAAAACCCTCGACGGATTAGGATTGGACCCATTACCTGACTATGTCGCAACAGCAGCGACCTCTGCAAAAAAAGATTCAGGAAATGAATATCCCCTGTTGCTTCTCACGGGTGCTCGTGAAAAATCATATCATCACTCACGTTTCCGAGATCAGGATTGGGCTCGAAAAGTCGCACCTGACCCTTGGTTGCAGCTCCACCCAAAGACTGCGGCTAACTTAGGTGTTGAAACTGATGACTGGGTGTCCATAGAGACGTCGAACCACCCTGGACGCTGTCGCCTCAAAGTCAGGGTAACAGACGAAACGATGGAGGACGTCGCCCGTACCGGTATGGGTTGGTGGTACCCTGAAGCCCCGGGTCCCGAGCACGGCGCACTGGATATAAATGTTAATGCGGCACTGAGCTATGATGGACCTAAAGACCCGGTAACGGGTTCCTCTGATATACGTGGCATCCCCTGCCGGATCATGAGAACAAACAGTGTCTCAGCGGCGAAATAAATTCAATTAACTCGATAACTCGATTGATCGGGTGGCACTACATCAATTTCAGACCTCGGTGTACCATCGGGAACCCAGTCATAAGGAATGGGCTGCGCTCTATACATCCAGTTTCGTTTACCCTTGAACATCCACGTAACGAGATTGATATCCTCATCTTTATCATTATCTGGCCCAACAAAATTTGGATTAATGTATTCCCAGACAATCTCACCCTCCGGAGTTACTTGAAATATCCTACCATGGATTGTTTCACAAATTAGTGTATTTCCATTAGGTAACCGCCTTGCTCCACCCATAAAATAGCTGAAAAAGGTCCAAACCTGATCTCCTGAAGACGAGGCATCATATTGCCAAACAATGTTGCGTGTTATCGGGTCTATCTCCAAAATTCGTGTTGCCTGCCATAGGAAATGATAAATCGGAGGCCATCCGGAATAACCACCGTTATCAAATAGGAGGATGTTACCAGCACCCGGATAACCATCAGGTATTAAATGGGCGTCGTGCTGACCGGCAGTTTGGTCTAAGGGACGCGGCACATTTCCGACGAATTGACGTTTTGACATATCCTGTGACGATGGATAATTAGGCCCTAAAAGCCAGACAATATCACCACTAGTTTTTTCTATTATTGCGATAAAGTTTCCATCCCGTGAATCAATCATTAGATTATCAGGATTAAACCTTGTATCACCGCCGCGGAACCATTTGTTGGGACCGAGGGGCTGCATATTATTCAGAGCCAGTAAGCCTGTTCGCCGGTTCCTTATTTTTGGATCCAACAAAAGGGCAATACTTTCTTCTGAGATACCAAGCTGTTCCCTGTGATCAATTGCACTCCATTGCCACACAGTTTCTCCCTCTGGGGTAACTTCATAAATGTTCTGATCGCGCACAGGTTCATCGGTTATCTCGGGAACAACCCGGGTAAAATAACCTAGGATCAGGGTATTGCCGTTAGATAGACGGCACAGGTCATGATCTTGCCCTGCCTTGCCACCCGGAGCCTGATCACCCCATTCCCAAATAATATTACCCTCCCAATCGAGTTCAATTACTGTCTCATTCTCAAATGGATTTGGTTCTTTCTGGCCTAGGATATGCCCCTTTTTTCCATTAGCATCTTCAGGATTAATCATCTCCACAGGCCATCCAGAGTATGGCCAGGTATGAACAGTACTTCCTTCCATGTCGATGAGTTGTGCCATTCCGTCCCGGCCATCGAATAGTACAAAAGAATTATAGGATTTTTTTGAGTTATAGAGGGTGACGCCGGTAGGAAATACTGAAGGTGGCATTCGTCTACTCCCGAATTTATTTGAAAAGAGATTAAACCATAGGTTTGTTATATCATCTTAAAAAGTACGAATTCCGACAAAAGGAATCCTACAGTAAAGTCCTAACTAAAATCATGACGAATACTTTAGGTAACTCCTAGATCATTCAAAACTCACGAAGTAAGCGACCAAATCCATCTATTTTGTCCGTGACACCTGTTTTACGCATAGATTCCCAAGCTATTGCCTGTAGTGACGACATTACGCTAACTCCAAATTCCTCTTCAAGCGTTTGAATAGCATCGATTACCGTCCAATGGGGGCAGCCAAAATAAAGCGTATCTGCGTCAGGGTTTGCAGCGATTGCTGCCCTACCCCACTCCAAAGCGCAATTTGGTGGCAAACTGCCAAGTTCAACCAGGTTAGATCCCCCGGAATAAACACCCCTCGTTTCGAGCCCAAAATAACCATTCATGTGTTCTTCGTGACGTTCGTTTTGGCTCTCAAGAAAGGGATGAACTATACAAACTTTTTGAGATCCTAGCGCCGTAAAAGCGTTTGTTTGCGCCAAAGCCGAGCAGGACACCTTAACACCAATTTCTCTTTCGAGAGTCTGCATCAAACTGTCAACAGTCCCATCGCCCCTTGAAATATTGATCGGTAAGCCTCCCAGTAAAACCAGATCAGCCCCGGCCGCCGCCATCGTGTGAGCCGCCTCTATCGATATTTGGTAACATTTTTCTAAATCATCGGGAGACCGTTTACCAAGAGGCAACGTAATCATCATCAACGATACACCCACCGGCACGATACGATACCAATCGACCGGGTAAACTTCTGTCGTTACCGCAGCGACTGTATATCCGATTCGTGCCCGGTACCCATGAATTTGAGTGCTACCCATTATTACCCCGAATCAAGAAACTTTTTTATGAATGGACTATCGTGATTTACAAAAACAAGAATAATTGAGCTCGTAAGCAACAAATAAGAAGATACCCCTCGCTAGAATTTATAACCAAAAGCCGAGCCAGTCACCTACACGGTATATAAGAGAAAGGTTAACAAAATTTTTAACTTCGGCAATCTTTTGACAGTCATGGCCCAACGCTCGCCTAACAAAGTTGCAATCATTTGTGGTAAGCAAAGGCTCGATTTTTTTACGCTGGAAAAAAATGCGAATTGTCTCGCAAATGGGTTGGTCGAAATTGGTCTAAAACCGGGTAACCGGGTAGCACTCCTGTTACCCAACAGTCTCAATGCAGCCCTTAGCATGGTAGCGATCGCCAAGGCGGGTGGTGTCATTGTTCCGGTAAGTACCCGCCTGGCTGCACCAGAAATAAATCATATTATAACAGATGCTAACCCCTTTGCGGTAATCTATACAACGGAATGCCGAGATACGGTTATCGGCCTTGCTGAAACGAAAAATTTTATAAAGATAATCACTGACAATGCTCTTAAAGAAGAGATATGTATTGAGCAACTGATCTCCAGCTCGAAGTGCCAACCTCCGGCCGTGACCGAAGAATCAGGAGACGACGCGCTGCTTTGTTACACTTCAGGAACAACTGGCCAACCCAAGGGGGTAATATCTACTCATCGAAATATAGTGGTGGGACAATGTTGGCTGGGCGCATTGGAATGGGACCTCACTCGTGATGATCGAATGTTATGCGTAACCCCCATGGCTCATCGAATTGGGATAGCGCGGCTTGCGGGGTGTTTTGCACTAGGGTCTACACTAATAATACAAGAACACTTTGACCCATCAAAAACTTTGCAACTCATTGAAGCAGAAGGTGTAACCCATATCGGGGTTGTCCCAACAATTGCGCGCATGCTTTTGCCATACATCGAAAAAAACCCGGCAACGTGTAGAACTTTGCGAGGCATGCTGGCTACTGGAGAAGTTTTCCCTATACAAATAAAAGAGAGACTATTTAACTCTTTACCTGAATTACGTCTCCACAGTTTTTATTCACAAACTGAGGCCGGATTGGTGAGCTGCCTCAAACCTGAGGAACAAAGAACACGACCGGACTCGATCGGATTGCCGGCTGGTGGCGTGGATGTTCGGTTGGTGAACAAAAACTTTGAGGATGTCCCATTGGGTGAAACGGGTGAAGTCCTCGTACGTTGTGGTAAACCCGGTGATGTGACGGTTATGAGGGAGTACTATAACCGTCCTGAAGATAACTCCTCCGTATTTGTTGATGGGTGGCTTCGTACCGGCGACATGGCAAGACGAGATGAAGATGGCTACCTTTACTTTGTCGATCGGCTCAAGGATATGATCATAAGTGGAGGCCTCAATATCTATTCAAGAGAAGTTGAAAATGCTCTGGAAAGTCATCCCAGTGTTACGGAAGCTGCCGTCATCGGAGTTCCCGACCCACAGTTCGGAGAAGCTGTGATGGCCTTCGTAATTTGTGACAACAAACAATCAACTCCATCAGATCACGAGCTGATTACCTTTTGTCAGGAATCATTAGCGAGCTATAAAAAACCACGCCACATACGTTTCCTAGACAAATTACCACGAAATACCACCGGGAAAGTTATTAAAGGCGAACTGCGTAGTTTTTCAGAAAGGGGCTAGATCTCTAGAGGAACCAATTCTAACCCCCGCGATACACCGGTTTTTCCAGTTTCCAGGTTAAACATAATTTGATCATAGCTACCCGGCTTTGTTGTCCGGACCGTAATGGCAACTGATCGCGGACTATTACCGTTTTCTGCGTGTGGAATGTGGGGGGGAACAATATCGACAGTTCCTGCTGGCGCTTCTGCCTTGACTTTTAATTTTAATTCTGCGTGGCCTTTTTGGCTGCCGTCGTCTACACGTTTATATATATGTGTCACCTCATCACCATCAAGTACGCCGTATACTGTCCAAGTTGGCCCATGGTCATGCGCTGTCGCTGTATGTTTTGGCTCCCGCACTAGGGCACCCACAAAAAAATCAAATTTCGGGTCATGATGCAGAATGTATTCCCTGCCTTTTTTCTTCTCCCAACCCTTCGATGTATTAAGAATTTCTTGATCCGAAATTAAAGTTTTAAGCAGAGGTCGAACACCTTCCCATTGCTCTATCTCGGGCAATCTCTTAGCGAAATGCGAATGCATATCATCAATAAATTTATTAAATGCCATATGCGAATATTGTCCCATCTGACGACTCCATAATTGTAAAATTTTCATTTTAGGTTTTAGAATCTGTTACCAATAACAAAACGACCTTTGATTTTCCCTTCTAAAGGTTAACGCGTTTCATCCCATTCGGCGGGTACCTATCTCCTTCTGCCGCATTTTGATGGAAAATTTCATCTAACCGAATTAAGTCTTCTTTTGTCAGAGAGATATCTATGGCGCCTAAATTTTCCAATAAATGTTTTCGACTTTTACAACCCGGTATTGGAAACACGTTATCATTTTGTGCAAGAAGCCACGCGAGGGAAATTTGCGCAGCTGTTGTAGCCTTATCTGATGCAAAGGTCTCTAACTCCGATACGCATTCGCGGTTCGCCAAATAGTTTACCTCATGGAACCTCGGAAATTTTCCTCGAATGTCATCTTCTGATTGGGCTCCAGGCGTATTAACCACCCCTGTAAGAAATCCATAGCCCAGTGGGGCATACGCCATGAGGGCCATCCCCAGATCATTGCAGGTGTCATGGTGACCGTCTTCAACATCACGTGTCCATAATGAATACTCAAACTGTAACGAAACAAGAGGATGAACCTTTGACGCCCTCCTTATGGTATCAGGGGCTGCCTCTGACAGACCTACAAAGCGTACCTTACCCTCTTCAACCAATCTCGAAACCGCTCCGACCGACTCCTCTATAGGAATTGTGGGGTCAACTCTCGATTGGCACATTGTATCAAGATAATCGACACCGAGATTTTTTAAACTAGTCTCACATATATCACGCAGCCGATCAGGGGCCCCGCTCCCTGCCGCAACACTGCGATCGCTGTCATCTCTTATGGTACCGGTCTTGGAATGAATAAAAACCTGCTCACGTCTTCCCTTGATTGCCTTTCCAATCAGGCGATGATTGTGTCCACCCCCGTATCGTGCAGAGGTGTCTATTAGGTTAACACCGTTCTCCATTGCCTCGTGAATAGTTGCTATAGACTCAGCATCATCAGCCGCACCATACGCTCCCGACATACTAAAACAGCCAAGCCCTAAACGGGACAGTTTGATCCCAGAATTTCCAAATTCCCGATATTCCATTTTGCCTCCTTGATTTAAGGGTAATCCTCTGCCGCAAGCCACTCCCTTGGTACGATACGATTTGTATCGTCACCCTTCATTTTATTAAAAATGATCGCTCCAGCTGCAGCGAATTGCATGCCCAAACCGGTATTGTTTTTATAATACACAATATTTTCATTTGTTTGCTTAACCGTCATTTCACCAGAGCACAGGTCACCTAATTCGAAAATGTTTTCACGTGAGACCCTGCCGTTTTCAATGAGGTCAAGAAGTTCTGTTTGCTGGTTCGATACAACACTACCCCAATCGTTAATCACAATATCTGATGCCCGGGTGAAAGTCGTTTCATCTACCTCGTGACGCTTAAGAGTAACATCGGAATTAGCCACAGAAATTACCATTTGACCGGGTTCCAACAAATTCCCGTTGAAGGTCGGTTTAGTGGAGTTTGTCATTGAGCAAACGATATCAACGCCAGCCACAACTTCTTCTGAACTTTCCACCGGTATAATTTCAACACCTGGAAACTGAACATCCTTTGGAAAGGCTTCTCGATTTTCGCGAGTTGGGCTATAAACTTTAACACGTTTAATGGAAGGCCGAGCCGTGCAAATCGCCTCGCAATTCGCCTTCGCCTGCCGGCCTGTCCCAAACAAGCCAAGTTCAGCAACATCTTCGCGCGCCACCTTGTCCACCGCAACACCCGTAGTCGCCCCAACACGAACACCGCTCAGCTGGGATTCATGCATGAATGCAACAGGCTCCGCATTGTTAAGGTCATAAAGAATGATCACCGTCCAATTTGTCGAATCCGGGCTGCTGGTTGTCTTTCTTCCTGGTGCTCCACCCTTAGCCAACATATTCGACCCGGCGCGAACACACGCCATACCATAGCTCGGAACTGCACCAACATGAACATTGGCAAAATATTCTCTTTCAGCATCATCAGGGGCGTCTACTCGATATCGTAGGCGCGGGAGGGTCTTAGCCTTTCCTTCTGCAAAATCACTAAAGCAAACATCCATGGCCTCGATACATTCTGCCATCGTTAAATGCTTTCTTACATCGTCATCACTAATTATTATGGCCACTCGTCTCTCCCTATTTCGTCTTTTGGATTATGTTAATATAAATAGCTTAATTTAACTGATACCTCCAACTGGATAATTAGCACTATGGCATTCACTATAAAGAAACTATCAAACGCTGCTGGCGCGCAAATTATTGGACTAAATTTAAAACAGGAACTTTCTAACGGAACAAAAAAAACACTAAAGAAGGCTTGGCAGGATCATATGGTCTTATTAATTCGGGGTCAGGAACTTTCGGAAGAAGAGCAAGAACGGTTTTGTCAGGTCTTTGGTCAAATTGCCGGACTAAAATCGAAAAATTCGGACTCTAAATTTTTATTTGTCACTAACAAAGAAGACCCTAGCCGTGCTACAGCCGTGCAGCTTGGCGAAATGATGTTTCATTACGACCAGGCATATGCAGAACACCCATGCAAGGCCTCCACGCTTTATTCCATCAACGTTCCCAATCAAGGGGGCAACACATGCTTTGCCAATTGCTGCGCGGCATATGAACAACTTTCCGACCAATGGAAGAAAAAATTAGAAGGGAAAACGGCCCTTAACTATTTCAATTATGATACGAACCCCAGTCTAAGGCCTGAAAAAATTGACCCTGGTGCGCCACAATATTCTCATCCCGTGATCCGGACCCATGCTGATACAGGAAAAAAATCCATTTACGTGAGCAGATTAATGACCATCAAGATAAACGGTGTGGATAAAGAAGAAAGTAAGGAAATTCTCAGTTATCTCTTCGACCTGATTGAAAACCCGGGCAATATATATGAACATTGTTGGCGGGCAAACGATCTCGTGCTCTGGGATAATCGTTGCACCGCACATGCGCGTAAATATTACGATCCGAACAAAACACGCCTTTTACGACGAATGACAATTTTGGACGAAAACGGCGTCAGCTAACGCCGCTCGGTCAGCTCTATTTCATAGCCATCGGGATCTTTAATGAAGGCAATCATATTGGGATTACCAGGCATGGTATGATGTGGTTCATGGGCAAACTCGATGCCCGCCTTCTTTAATCGATCACTCATTTCCTGAACATTTTCTACTAACAGGGCTACATGACCATAGGTATTACCGTGGATAAATTGATCGGGAGGATCAATTAATTCGACGATTTCCAGGGCAAGGTTACTTTCTTCTTTCCCATAACCCACATAAGCAAAACGTTCTCCACGCGCCTTACTTTCCCGCGTCCGCATCAGGTCCATACCGAGATGATCCATATAAAACTAAATGGATCGTTGTAAATCTTTTACGCGGATCATAGTGTGCCTTATTTTCATAAATTCATTCCATTTCGAATTATAAACACCAGTTAATATCCCTGTTGTTACCTACTTTCCGAATCAAAGATTCATAAGATTGAAACTATTTTCGTCCTGCTACATAGCATAATGCGCCATGCCAACTTGCCCGATCATCTTTCGACAGGTAGCGTTTAAATCAAATTTTAAAGACCGTGGCAAAATTATTAAAGTACTGGTGTGATGGACAATAAAGCTATTGGAAAGCCAATCCTTAGAAAGGAAGATAATCGACGCCTCACTGGTAAAGGTGAATTCAGCGACGATTTTAACCTTCCAAATCAAGCCCATGCCATCTTTTTGAGATCTCCACATGCATATGCAAAAATCAAATCAATAGATGCCACAAACGCTCTTGAAATGAATGGCGTTCTTGGCTTCTTCACTGGCCAGGATTGGCTTGATGACGGTTTAGCTCCTATCCCTCACAGTCCGGTGCCGTCTGGTGGGGACGGTCTCGGTATGGATGAAGATAAATGGTCGAAGATTTATCTCGGTATCAATTTTCCACTAGCACCGGAAAGGCCAAGGTTCGTTGGCGAGGCCGTCGCCATGATCGTTGCTGAAACCCCTGAACTCGCTGCTGATGCCATCGATTTAATAAAAATAGAATACGAAATATTTCCATCAGTGACCGCAACCGAGGCAGCCTCAAAAGAAAATGCGCCACTTGTTTGGGAAGAGAATGGATCAAATGTTTGCTTGGACACCACGTTTGGTAATTGCAAAGCTACCGAGAATGCATTCTCTAATGCACATCACATTACCCGAATGAAATTTCGTATAACACGAAATACTGGGGTCCCAATGGAACCTCGATCAGGTCTTGGCAATTACAATCCTGATACTGGCGAATATACCTTATACGCTGGTGGTGGCGGTGCAGTGCGCTACAAGAAAGAACTCATTCAAATATTTGATTTGGAACCTGAAAAAATCCGGGTGATCACGAAAGATGTGGGCGGCAACTTCGGCACTCGAAATCGTTTATTTCCTGAATACCCACTGGTCATGTGGGCTTCCCAGCGCTTGGGCCGACCGGTTAAAAATACAACAACACGCACGGAATGTTTTTTAACCGACTTTCAGGGTCGAGACTTAATTACATCCCTTGAACTAGCCTTGGATGAAGATGGTAACTTTCTCGCGATGAAAGCTGATAACCTATCTAATATCGGTGCATATACACTTTCTTTCACACCGCTTTCCAAGGGTGCCGAAATCGTAACCGGGGGGTATGCCATTCCATATGCCTGTGTACGCGCGCGCGGAGTTTTTAGTCATTCAGTTCCAACCAATCCGTACCGCAGTGCAGGACGCCCGGAAGTTATTTATGCACTAGAACGTCTGGTTGACACTGCAGCCGTCGAAATGAGTATTGATCGATTTGAATTGAGGAGACGCAACCTAGTAACGACCGAGTTGATGCCGTTCAAAAACGCTCTTGGTATGAACTATGACAGCGGAGAATATCACCACTGCTTGGAACGGGCATTATCGCTGTCTGATCAAGTGGGATTTGAGGAGCGAAAAAAAGAATCAGAATCCAGGGGACTTTGCCGCGGCCTCGGTATTTGCTCTTATATTGAAAGTTCTTCAGGCGCACCACTGGAGCGGGCAGAAATAACTTTCACCGAAGATAAAACAATCGAAGTAGTCATTGGTACACAAGATAGTGGCCAGGGTCATGAAACCAGTTTTTGTCAGGTGGCGGCTGAATGGCTTGCGGTACCGTTTGAAAAGGTTAGTTTACTGCAAGGTGATACGGCATTTGTCTCAGTCGGAGGCGGTTCTCATTCTGGAAGATCTATGCGTATGGCGGGGACTGTAATAGTCATGGCCGCGGAGAAACTTATCACAAAAGGAAAAAAACTTGCAGCTCATTTCATGGAGGCAGCAGAAAGTGATATAGAGTTTAACAGTGGCACTTTCACGGTCGCTGGTACGGACCGGAAAGTTAACTGGTTTGAACTTGAAAATAAAACCCGAAACGCTAGTAACCTTCCGGAAAACCTTCAAGGCGGCTTAGCTGAAGAAGCAGAGAATTTTATGAGGGAACCCGCTTTCCCATATGGTACTCACATCTGCGAAGTAGAAGTTGACCCAGAAACAGGAGCCCTATCTCTCGACAGGTATACTGCGGTTGATGATGTGGGTCGTGTTATAAATCCCATTATCGTCGAGGGACAAATCCAAGGGGGCATTGTTCAAGGAGCCAGTGAAGCAATTTTTGAGGATTTTGTCTTCGATCCCAATAGTGGCCAACCACTTGCCGCTAGTTTGATGGATTACGCTTTACCGTTAGCATCTGACATGCCCTTTTTTACTACGGAGTGCCACGAAGTTCTAACACCAATGAACCCGCTTGGAATTCGGTCTGCGGGCGAAGCCGGCACTACCCCGGCCCTTGGTACTATACTTAATGGTGTGGTAGACGCCCTAAAATCATTTGGTGTAAAAGATGTAGAGATGCCAGCATCAGCACACAATATCTGGAGAGCTATCCAAGCAGGAAAATCCACATAATTCCGAAAAATTTAAATCAAGTCTTTTGCAAAAAAAATTGTAAGGCATATTAGAATTCAGGCCATCATTGTGATAGGTATCTGTTAGAATAATTAATTAGAAAGGCTTCTGGAGGACATGACCGTAAAATCCGAAACAATAAACCTCCCACTGGGGGAATGCACGGTTGCCCGCAAGGGCTCGGGACAGCAGCTATTATTGTTACATGGCGGTGGCGGATCAATTGCTGGTCACCCCGTCATAGATCGTTTAGCCGAGAAATTTGAAGTCATTGCCCCTACTCACCCTGGGTTTGATGGAACGAAGGTACCTGATCATTTTGATGGCATGACGGAACTAGTTCATTTTTATCTTGATGTCCTCGATACCTTGAAAATCGAAAATGCCATACTTTTGGGGATTTCAATGGGCGGTTGGCTTGCCGCAGAACTGGCTTCTATCAATTGCCAACAATTCAGCAAAGTTATTCTGGTGGATGCCGTAGGGGTAAAAATTGGTGGCCCGACTGACCGGGACATTGTCGATGTGTTTGGTATCCCCCCAAACGAGGCAGCCAAGCTAATGTATCACAGTCCAGAAAATGCTCGTGATATGAGCGCACTTTCTGATGAGCAGGTCGCTGCCCTTGCAGCCAATCGGATTGCCCTTGGGCTCTACACTTGGGAGCCTTACATGCACAACCCTAAACTGCCACAGCGTCTCCACCGAATTACGGCACCGACACTTCTTATTTGGGGCGAGAGCGATCAATTGGTGACTCCTGAATATGGTAGGGCCTATGCAGACCTGATTCCCAATGCAAAGTTTACAGCGATCCCTGAAGCGGGTCATGCACCCTATGCCGAACAGACAGAGCTCTTCCTTCGGGAAGTATTTGCTTTTACAAACTGACGGAAAATAAAATGAGAACTTATTGGTTTACTGAAGATGCCTATCCTGACCTTCCACCTCAAGACGACTATGAGTCCATACGCGTCAATTTGCCAAATTCCCACTTCGACCCCGAACGAGGAAATGAACTTTTTAACTGGTACCTAGATTTATGGTGCATGGCAGAGAGTTACGACCTTGATATAATGAATAACGAGCATCACCAGACAGCGACCTGCATGGTTCCAGCCGCGCCGTTGATGATGTCAATTCTAGCGCGAGAGACTAGCAAAGCGCGTCTCCTAATTTTAGGTAATCCAATTGCTAATCGACGTAATCCAATTCGTGTTGCTGAAGAGATGGCCCTTATTGACGTCATTTCAAAGGGAAGACTGGAATGTGGTTTTGTAAGAGGGGTTCCATATGAGGCTGCTCCCGCCAACCGCACTCCTCTTCGAGGAAGCCAGCGCCTATGGGAAGCCCACGATATGATTATGAAAGCCTGGACGACCCATGACGGACCATTCAATTACGAAGGGCGGTGGTTTCACGGGCGACAAATTAATATATGGCCACGACCATATCAACAACCCGCACCCCCAGTTTGGGTTACCATGGGTGGGCGATCTAGTACCACACCAGTCGCCAAGCATAAGCATGTAG
This sequence comes from uncultured Rhodospirillaceae bacterium, assembly GCA_964499275.1. GTDB lineage: Bacteria > Pseudomonadota > Alphaproteobacteria > MPNO01 > UBA2964 > UBA2964. Next base: position 16,105 of record CAZCKO010000005.1, on the reverse strand, counting down.
GGGCAGTTTTTCTCGCGGGCTATCCACGTATTAGGGAAATTTTTGATGGATACCGTGAAGATTATCTTAAATTTCATGGCGAACATGCTCCGTTTGATAGGCTAGGATATCTTGCCTTGATTTATGTTGGTGAAAATGAAAAAAAAGCGCGCGAAGGTGCCGAAAAACTATTATGGTATATGAGCGCCAACAAAGTACCAGGCTACTGGTCAAACCCGCCAGGCTACCACCCCCCACAAATAGCGGCACAAATTATGAAAGGTACCAGAGGCGGCGCCGGCATCCCGCTCACGGCAACACTAGACGACCAAATGGCCCGCGGAAATATATTTGCTGGAACGCCGGACCAAGTCTTTGAGCAAGCCAAGAATTTCTGGGAGTATTCTGGTGGGTTCGGTAACATGCTTATGATGGGACAGGCTGGCTTTCTTACCCATGAAGAAACGGAAACCTCAATGAAACTTTTTGCCGAAGAGGTGTTTCCGCGGCTAAAAGAGTTAGAAGCCTCCACTACACCCGCAGAGGCCTGGGAAAAATCCAAGGCAATGAAGCAGCGGGATAATGTTCCGTTGGATGGATTTGCCTTAGAATTTGTCCGATAAATTCGGCTAAGACAGATTTAAAACAAATCAAAGTATTCTTTATGTTCCCAATCGTTGGGCTCAGAAAGAAAGCGGGCAATTTCAGCTTCCTTAATAGCAATGATGTAATTCACAAATTCATCCCCAAATGCCTGCCGGAACATCGCACTCTTCCGTAGCTCTGCTAATGCCTCAATAAGGCTCCCCGGAAGTGCCGGTTTATCCTCTTGGTAGGGCGTTGATGACGGTCCTCCAGGTTCTCGTTTATTTTTTATACCGTCTAGGCCAGAAACAATTTGTGACGCAAAATAAAGATAAGGATTAGCGGCAGGATCACCAATCCGATTTTCTATGCGTGTTCCCGGGTCATCAAGACCGCCAATAGCCCTTATCATTGCACCCCGGTTATCGCAGGACCAGACTGCGCGATCGGGAGCAAGCGTAAAAGGTTTATAACGCTTGTATCCGTTTATAGTGGGCGTTGTAAAAACAGAAGCTGCGCCCGCATTTTCGAGTAACCCCCCAACGTAATGCAAGCCAAGAACAGAAAGCTCGCTCTCGTCATCTGGTATAAAAAGATTTTTACTAGTATTTTTATCCCATAATGATTGATGCAAGTGCCAACCACTTGAAAATAAATTAGGCAAATGGGGACGACACATGAATGTCGCATGGTAACCATTGCGACGGCATATTTGTTTAACTGCATTTCTAAACTGAATCACGGTATCCGCCGCTTCAACGGGTCCCATAGGGTGAAATGTTACCTCAGCCTGGCTAGGACCAAATTCAACCTCTGTTGACCGCAGCGGCAATCCTAGTTCTAAAACGTCCCTTCGAATAACTTGCATAATTTTTTCATGCTGATCCCCTCGAATTTCTGTCAGGTATTGAAAGCCATGGGCCAAAAGATCAACGGCTGGAGGTCGACCTGGCTGTCCGGCGTCTTCTGGCCGAATGGGTTCATCTCGCAGATGAAACAGATGAAATTCGATTTCAAGTCCAAGCTTGAGGCTATAGCCTTGTTCTGACAAATCAGTCTCGGCTTTTCTCAACAAAGCCCGGGTAGAAAATTGGACTGGTTTTCCATTGGGAAAATATAAATCACAAAGAAGCCAACCGGTATTTTCAACCCAAGGTAATACCCGAAAAGTCGAAGGGTCTGGCAACATAACAAAGTCGCCCGCACCCGTCATCGCCTCTAGCCCAAAACCACCTCCATCACTCCATATTGGATAAACTGTTTTATGTGCTGTATCCTTAGCCAGAAGCGTTGTGGTCATCGTTATGCCACTTGTCATCACAGACAGAAGATCACTTGCGAGAACTGTCTTGCCCCGAAGAATTCCATGTTGATCTGCAAATGACAGACGCACCACCTCTAGTTTTCTTTCTTCCACCCTTTTAATTACTTCCGCAGTTTTCTGATTTCGAACTTTTGTTTGCAAATTAAATCTATCCGCAAACTTTCCCCGTCCGTGCGATACAGTATCCGCCATTATATTATACTCGCCCACGGAGAGCGCTCACGCCTGCCTCTATCATAGTCACGCCAACAGTTATCCAAGTTATCCCGAGATCCGATGGTATCGACAGCAACAGGGCCGTTCATCATCTCGTCTGAGGATGGGGCAGGTACTATCTCTCCTCTCTCAGCGGCATCAATCGCTTCCATGAGTAGTTTTCTAAATACAATTATTGCCTTATCCGTTGTCCCAAGGTGTTCCGCACTACGATCAAAGATATTGCCTGGGGATTCGACCGCCCAATTATCGTGAACATTGATATCCAGTCCCATACCGGTATAGGTCATGGTTTCCTGTTCTTTCGGATCATAACCCCAGTCATTTGATCGATTGCGTATTGGTTTGTAATCCGGCGTAGTATAAAGCTCACGCCTTTGGGTACGCATCGAACCCTTGTCAACTTTATTCTCGAATGATGTAAAAATAGCATACCAGTAACATTCTTGGTCATTAACTGGAACATGCCACTGGCTAATCGTCATATCATTGCTCATTGGAATCACAATGGCATTGGGAAAAGCAAGGTTGGTGACCCGCATGTGTACACTAGTGTTACCAAGGTCTCTCAAAGTTTTTATCCGTAAGCCAGAATTAGTCCTCTCGACTTCAATGTCAGGCCTTACTGCTTCACGCAATAACTTCGTTACGGGTATTTCTGCGGTGGAATCGCGGAACTGTAGCCCGTATCCCTCATCAGCTTTTGAATCTTCAAAGAAGCGGTGCAGAAAGGAAGCATGCGCCGGATCAATTCCTACCTCCAAAGCCTGAAGCCAATTCGCATCGATGTGCCCCTTAAAAGCAAAAGTGAATTCACCAGGAGCGACAAAACAATCAAACCCCGGTAAATCTGGGGCCTCGCCAGGACCAAGGTAAGCAAAGATTATCCCGCTACGCTCAATACATGGGTACGCCTTATGACAAATTTTTTTATGAAAATTGCTGTCTTTTGGTTCAGCTGGTTGTTCTAGGCATTTACCTTCAGAATCGAATAACCAACCATGAAAGGGGCAGCGAATTCCACCGTTTTCCAACCGTCCAAACTTTAAATCTGCTCCACGGTGGGGACACTGCCTACCAACGAGCCCATACCCATTTTTTTTGTCGCGAAATAATACGAGATTTTCTCCCAATAATTCAACAGCGACTGATGGCCTTTGACCCGCCAACTCTTCGACCAACGCCACTGGCTGCCAATATCTGCGAAGAAGTTCACCCGCAGGGGTCTCAGGGGTGATTCTCGTTACCCGTTTATTTAACTCACTGTTCAACATGATTGCAGGCTATTAGGGACTAGCTTTCCGCGCAAGTTGATAAGAAGCACGACTTGCTATGTTGAACTGAGGTTTGTAGCATGCGCGCGCAATATAATCTCTAACAAAAAGAAGCAGGGAAATAGTCTAGGTGGAGGCAGTAAGAAGGTATATTCTTCCAATCGTTCGACTTTTTTTAGGTACGCTACTCATTGCCAGCGTCTTCCTTATCGTCGCTAACGCTATTGGTCGCTACGTATTTTTAGCCCCTATTATATGGGCTGAAGAGGTGCTCGGTTATGTCCTTGTTTGGGCGGTCTACCTCGGCGGTGTCTTAGTTACGTGGGACGGCGGCCACCTAAAAATGGACCTCCTATCACGAACCTTACCAGAAGTTTCTAAAACAATAGTTAACAGTTTATCTGTTTTTATTTTCGTATTAATAGGTGCGCTGATTGTGTACCAATCATGGTTTGCTATCGCTGAACTTACGCATGTCAGCCTGGTTGCTGAGGTGCCGATGAACCTTATGCATGCAATCATTCCGGCTTCGTTTGTTTTTATTATTGCCTGCATTCTCATACGCCTCCGCGATTATTTGAGGGGAACTCTTGAAAGCGAGGCCGACCAAGTTGAAGCACTTAGGGAAGCGGCGGCCGCCTCTGAAAGAGCCGCTAAATTAGCAGGAAAGAGCTAAAATCCATGGAAATGTTTATCGTCATGGGCGTTTTGCCAATAATCCTTCTAATCCTCGGCTTTCCAATTTTCGTAATACTTATGGTGTCCTCAGTTATAACAATCCTATTTATCATGGATTTACCGTTAACCATGGTACAAATCGAACTTTTCGGTAGTGTCGATAATTATAAGCTAATAGCGGTGCCATTTTTTATATTTGCTGGTGCTATAATGGCACAGGGGGGTATTTCCCAGCGGCTCGTTGAATGGGTTGTATCACTTATGGGGGCAATTCGCGGCAGTGTTGCTTTAACGACTGTGGGCGCTTGTACCATTTTTGGAGCAATATCGGGTTCGAGCCCGGCAACTGTGGCAGCCATTGGCGGCATGTTATTCCCATCCTTACGAGAAAAGGGTTACCCCGAAAAATTTGCTAGTGGGCTTTTGGCATCTTCTGGTGCTATAGCCGGTATAATCCCACCATCCATCGCCATGATTCTCTATGGTGCCGCTGCGGAGGAATCAGTCAGACATCTCTTTATAGCTGGCGTACTTCCCGGATTATTCATCGCATTTTGTATGGGGGTGTATATTTATTTTTATGCCCGCAAGCGTAACATCCGCGAAGGTAGCAAATTTGAGGTCAAACGCGTTGCGCGCACGACCAAGGCAGGTGCCTGGGCCCTTGGAACACCCCTAATTATCCTTGGTGGAATTTACGCCGGGATTTTCTCACCGACTGAAGCGGCGGGTGTGTCATGCCTTTATGCAGTTATCGTCGCAATGTGGGTTTATCGAGACATGAACCTGACAGGCCTCTGGAAAGTAACGATAGAGTCTGTTTACCTCACTGCTCAGGTTTTAATAATCGTTGGCGCAGCAACCCTATTCTCGCGCCTTCTGACTATCGCTGGTGTGCCCCAGGAAATGGTGAGCTGGATACAAAACCTCGGCTTACAGCCCTGGATGGTCCTTCTCATAATTAATATATTCTTGTTAGCTGTCGGCTGCGTCTTGGATCCAGCATCTGCAATCCTAGTTCTCGCTCCGATACTTAAACCAGTTATACTGGCGGCAGGTATTGACCCTATCCATTTCGGAATCATCATGACTGTTAACGTTAGCATTGGAATGTTTACGCCGCCGTTTGGACTAAATATATTTGTCACTCAGGCGCTCTTTCGGGTACCGCTTTCCAGTCTTTACCCTGGGCTCGTTCCGTTTATTATTATCAACTTAATCGCGTTAGGCGTAATTTCTTATTGGCCGGACCTGTCACTTATCCTTGTCCGACTTTTAGGCTGAGGCACTATATAGTAAACAAAAACCGTAAGTGAACGGTTTAACAAAAGGGGAAAGAAAAAATGACAATAAAATCGATTATTGTGGCTACCGCTGCAGCCGCAGTGCTCACAACAGGGGTTGCGCACGCACAGCACAAAATGAATATCGGCATGGTTACAATCAATGATCCGCAGCATGCCTTCGCGAAACATTATGCTAAATTAATAAACAAGCGCAGCGGCGGAAAGATCAATGCAAAGGTATTTCCTGCCGGTCAGTTAGGAAAAATTCCGCGCCAACTGGAAAACCTCAAAATTGGTGCACAAGCAGCCTTCGCATCGCCTCCAGGATTCCTTGCAGGCATGAACCTTGCATTCCAGGCACCTGATGCACCGGGCAAGTATAAAAATTATTGGCATGCCCATAATGCTTTCACAACACCTAAATTTCGTAATAAATTCCTGAAACTTGCAGACAAACACGGTATCATAGGGGTATCGATATACAATTATGGTCCGTCTTCTATCGCATCTCGAAAACCGATCCGTACCTTATCTGACCTTAAGGGCCTGAAAGTTCGTGTTCTTGCAACCAAGATGGAGAGTAAACTAGCCAAGGTACTCGGAATGACTGGTGTCCCTATGCCCTACCTAGAAGTACTGCCCGCACTACAACGGAAAACTATTGACGCATGCCGAAGTTCAATCGTGGTTATGGGCGCTACTAAGTTCTTTACGACAACAAAGTCAATTACATTGATAGAATCTGGTATGATCCCGAGTGCCTTATTTATCTCCAAAAGATGGATGAAAAAACTCTCAAAGGACCTACAGAAACTGGTGGGCAGAACTGGTCGCGACGCAGAAACGTTTGCAGCTAAATTTGCCTACGAAGCAAACAAAAAAGCCGAAGCACTTTGGAAAAAAAATGGTGCAGAAGTTATACGTCTATCAGCTGCTGACCAAGCAAAAGTCATGAAACTCTTGGCTCCTCTAGGAGATGAATTCCTTGGCGGCAACCCAAAGACCAGCAAAATGTATAATATTCTACAGGGTGTATTAAAAACAGCTTCAACAAAAGCGCCTTAATATTATCCTCTATGAGTTATATGTTATCGGGCCAGGCATTATTGTCTGGCCCTTTGACTTCCGCTCAGCCAGCAAGGAAAATTCATGAGTACTCCAAAGACATACGATTATATCATTGTTGGTGCCGGCTCAGCGGGTTGCACTTTAGCAAACAGGCTATCCGAAGACAGCAACGCAAGGGTCTTGGTAATTGAAGCAGGCGGATCAGACTTTGATCCCCTAATTCATATTCCACTAGGATGGGGTAAAATCCTGTTCAATAGGCTTCACGACTGGGGCTATTTTACGGAGCCCGAACCAGAATTAAACAACCGCAAAGTAGAATGCGCGCGGGGCAAGGTTATCGGCGGGTCCTCCTCCATAAACGCCATGGCGTATGTTCGCTGTCACCCTAAAGACTTTGACCGATGGGAAAGCATGGGACTGTTGGGGTGGTCTTACGCTCATGTCCTACCATACTTCAAACGGTCTGAAGACTGGCAATCTGGAGAAACTGACATTCGCGGTAGTGGGGGTCCATTGACGACCATCAAGAACATTTATCCTGACCCACTTAAGGAAGCCTGGCTTGAAGCAGGGCTGGCTGCTGGCTATCCGGTTACTGATGACTACAATACAAACAACGAAGGCTTTTGCGTCATGCAGTCAACAATTCGCAAAGGCAAGCGCTGCAGTGCTGCTGTCGCCTACTTACGCCCGGCTGTTCGAAGACCAAATGTCACGGTTATTAATAAAGCAATGGCTCTCGGCATTCTTACAGATGACGGTCGCGCCGTCGGCATAAAATATTCCCGGAACGGACAGACTGAAACCGTGAACGCCGACAGGGAAATAATTTTATCGGGCGGAGTAATAAACTCTCCCCAATTACTGATGCTCTCAGGTATCGGCAACCCCGAACACCTAAAAGAACATGATATTGAATGTATAAATCCCCTTCCGGGTGTCGGTCAAAATTTACAAGATCATATTGGTGTAGGGATTGAATATGAACGCATCCAAGATGGTCCTTTCGTCGGAAAACTGAGATATGACCGGATCGCCCTTGCAATGCTCCGTGCTTACTTTTTAGGAGATGGATTTGCCACTGAAATGCCAGGCCCCATAATGGCCTTTCTGAAAAGCGATGAAGCTTTGGACCAACCAGATATCCAACTATTAACACGGTTTATTCCGCCAGAATCGCAACCCTGGTTTCCGGGAATTCGTAGAAAACCGAAGGATGCGTTCATGTGTCGACCAGCCGTCCTACACCCGGAAAGTCGCGGTGAACTCAAGTTAAAGTCAAGTGACCCGCGAGCAAAACCGGCCATTCACCAGAATTTTCTGACTGAGGAAAAGGATTGGAAAACTCTAAGAACCGGTTTTGATATTGTTCGGGACGTCGCAAACCAAAAACCATTAGACCCATTTCGTGGGCAAGAAATACAACCTGGACCGGCCGTCACTGCTAAAGCTGATATTGATGCTTATATTAGACAGACGGCCTGGACGGTCCATCACCCAGCGGGAACCTGCAAAATGGGGCTTGATACCGATGAAATGGCCGTCGTCGACAACGAATTTCGACTTCGAGGAATTGAAGGTCTTCGCATAGTTGATGCTTCAGTGTTACCAGATATGCCGGGCGGTAATATCAACGCCCCCGTGATTATGATGGCCGAAAAAGCCTCAGACATAATCAAGGGTAAAACACCCCTTCCCCCTGCCCAATTATGATACCCAGTAAAGATTTTCTCAAAACATCAGAATATTAATCTTCGGCGGGTTTTGCTCTCTCATCCTGCGTAGGGCGACTTAACGCGCCCTCCAATTTCATCCGATTCTGAACTATAGCGATAAGCACGGAAGAGAGAATTGCCAGCCCCACCACGCTCAAGACCAAACCAATTATAACCACCAAAAAATGGTGAAACATACTCCCACACAATCTCCTGCTCTGGCGTTACCTCAAAAACGCGACCCATTTGCCCCTCACAAATCAGTGTGTTTCCAGACCATAATCTCTGGGCTCCTGAAATATTAGGGCTGAAGAATGTCCAGGTGGGCTGCCCCCGGTAATCCCAAACTTCCTCACCAGTTTCCGGGTCTAACTCAACTACGCGCGAAAACGGATTTAAGGGCGTATAAATTCCATTCGCAAAAAATAATAAATTACCGTTTTCTAACATTTGGACATCGTGAGTGGTTCCCCACATGATATCTTTTTTCAACCAACGGAATTTTTTAGTTTGGCGGTCGATGATTGCCAGCGTGTGCGTCCGCCTAAAACTTACAAGGACATCACCATTGTCTAATGGAAAACAAGCGTTTGCATGTGCAAATTCCTGCCGATCACAAACCTCAATAAGAGGGTGCGCCTCGATATCCTCATCAAGATGAAAATGCCATTCCCAAACCGTCTCGCCTTCTGGATTTACTTCCCGGATGTAGTCGCCATAGATAATTCCATCATGCTCACTCTTTGGAATTCCGCCGACTACACGATCGGCATACTCTTCCGGCAGTGGTTCCCACCCAAGATAAATTGTATTTCCGTTGAGACACCGCCGAAAGTCATGATGTTGTCCGTGGTCTTCATATTCCCACAGAATATTCCCTTCCCAGTCATATTCGCGCATTAGTCCGCCTTTACCTCTTCGTAATGGCGGCCCCTCCGTGGTTCTACCCGACCACAGTAGATTACCGCTCGGGAGTAAATAGGCGTAATTACCTGGTGTTAAGGGAAAATTCCATTTATGCAGAACCTCACCCCGCAATCCTATGATATAGGCTTCCTTGCTAACCAATGGCACAATCAGAGTGTACCCTTCGGTCGCCTTTTTCTCATTATACAGTATAGTACCCGTTTCTCGGTGCCGCATATTTAAAATTCGCCTTCTAATTTTTATTTGATTACGCTTAACATTAACATAGCACAACTAACCCTAAACCCTCACAATAACAGTATTCCTATGACAAGAGAGAAAAGGTCTAAAATATGCAACAGAACAGCCTCGTAGATTTTTCAACAAGTCCACAGGAAGTTGAATTCTCCGGCGGAATCGGAAGTTTGAAAGGGTACCTGTTTTTGCCGCCGGGTGATGGGCCTTTTCCATGCGTTATAGACAACCACGGAAGCGCGACGCCACCAGGGACAACCGATTTGTCCCACCCTCAAACAGCCGCATTATTCATGAGTTGGGGTTTTGTATACCTATTTCCTCACAGGTCTGGTTACGGCAACTCACCCGGAAGTGCACTTAGCGAGGAAGTACCAGCTCCCCGAGGTACAGCTGAACACGACGAGCAAATGTCCAAACGTTTAAAGAAAGAAAATTTAGATGTCCTTGCCGCATTAGAATATGTCAACAATATGGAATTGGTTGATAATTCTCGTATCGTCTCAATGGGAAGCTCTTTGGGCGGTATCCACACCCTTCTCGCGCTTGCGGCAGATAGTCGCTGGAGTTGTGGACTAGACTTTTCAGGTGGTGCAAGCCAATGGGAAAAACATCCTCAAATTAAACAAATGCTGCTTAATGCAGCTGCGTTAATCACCCAACCCCTATATTTAGCCCAAGCAGAAAACGATTTCAATATTGCGCCAACAAAAGAAATTAGCGAAGTTCTAAAAAGTCGCGGTCACCCTCATGACGCAAAGATATTTCCAGCATGGGGGGTCGCAGGGCCCGAAGCCCATCGTTTTTGCGCCGCAGGACAACAGATTTGGGGGCCCCTTATCCAACAGTTTTTGAAAAAAAATTTGTAACCTATGTCAAAATTTCTTCCTTATGCGTTACCGCCTGACCCTAATACGAAGACCCCATCTTTTAAGGTACCAGGGAATGCCTGTGATACTCATTTTCATATCTTCGGTCCCCCGGATAGGTTTCCGTTTTCCGAAACAAGGCGATATACCCCCCCTGGTGGACCCATAGAGCACTACCAAAATGTGCAACGCTTGACCGGTCTCACGCGTGGTATAGCAGTACAAGGAACCGCGCATGGCCTTGATAATTCAGCAATACTCGATGCAGTGGCGAAGTCGGAAGGAAATATGCGTGCTGTTGTTAGATTTAATGAAAAAACTACTGACCATGAACTAGAAGCTTTGAATAATGCCGGTGCTCGAGCTGCACGCTTTTCTCTAATGTCCGACCGCCCCGGTAGTGCAGAATTGATAAATCATGCAATTCCACGTATGGAGAAACTTGGCTGGTCATTGGTCCTCCACGTTGAAACAGACCATTTCCTCGCCCACGAGGATTTCATACGGAAATTACCTATTCCTACTGTTATCGACCATTTGGCGAGATGTAATCCCAGAGAAGGATTGGACCAGCCTGCCTTCAAGCTATTACTTAATTTGCTCAAGGACGATCGGTTCTGGGTGAAAATTTGTAGCGTTGATAAGATAAGTGAACTTAAACAGGCCCGCGTTACAACTGGACTGCCTTTCAAAGATGTTATCCCCTTTGGCCAAGCCGCCATTGATGTAGCACCAGATCGTACGATTTGGGGAACTGACTGGCCTCATGGAAATACTTTTGAACCTGGACGGATTCCCAATGATGGTGATTTACTCGAACTCATTGCGGAAATGGCCGTTAGCGAAGCGCAACTACACAAAATCCTCGTGGATAACCCGGACCGCCTATACTTCACTTGAATACTGATTGACGTCGGCTAGCTTAAATATCATCTTTATAATATGCCGTGGTTATGCCGAGACTGCTTAGAGACTGGGCCGTCAGTTGACGGTGTAGAGGTCCTCTGCCCGGATTGTAACTCAACGCGAGTTATCCTGCATGATGAATTAGAAAGACTTTCGATCGCCCACATCGATTGCGACGCCTTTTATGCAACTGTCGAGAACCGTGACAACCCCCTATTGAACGGGAAGCCCATTTTGGTTGGTGGAAACGGAAGTAGAAGTGTGGTTATGGCCGCAAGTTATGAGGCACGGAAGTATGGTTGTAGATCGGCTATGCCAATGTTTAAAGCTAAACAACTTTGCCCACAGGCCGTTATTGTGCAACCCGATATGGAAAAATATGCCAGAACTGCAGGCGCTATACGTATTTTGATGCGAGACACAACTCCACTCGTCGAGCCCATTTCAATAGATGAAGCTTTTCTTGATCTGTCAGGCACCGAACAACTCCATGCCGGGTCCCCAGCCCGGACACTGGTAAAGTTAGTAAAGAAGATTGAAAAAGAAGTTGGAATAACTGTTACCGTTGGCTTAAGCCATAATAAATTTCTCTCTAAGATAGCATCAGATTTGAACAAACCTCGTGGTTTTTCACTTATTGGTAAAAATGAAACCCTCGACTTTTTAGATCAGTTACCAATTTCGAAAATTTGGGGTGTCGGTAAAAGGCTACAAAAGACCCTTAACGATGATGGCTTTGGTAACATCGGTAGTCTTCGTCCCTACTCAGAAGCTAATTTAGTCAGACGATATGGCGCCATTGGGACCCGCTTATCACAATTCTCACACGGCGAAGACAATCGCAGGGTTAACCCAAGGGAAAAACGCAAAAGTATTTCTTCAGAAACTACTTTTTCTAATGATATTTTCTCCGCCGAGGAACTGATAAAAAGATTATGGCCACTTTCAGAGAAAGTCGCGGCAAGAGCCAAGAGGTTAAATCTCTCGGCGCGTATCGTTACTGTTAAGTTTAAAACCAAAGACTTTAAAATTCGTACGAGGCGTAAAACATTGGTTAGCCCTACAAAGCTTGCAGAAATTATTTGGCGGACGGGGGCGCTGCTCGTACAAAGGGAGGCCAAAGGGTTACATTACAGATTAATTGGAATAGGTATCAGCGATTTTTTTCCTGCGAAGCATGGAGATCCGATTGATTTATCTGACCCAGAAAGCCAACGTATCAAAGCTATTGAAGAAACCATAGACACGGTTCGAGAACGCTTTGGAAGCAATGTGATCAAAAAAGGACGCGATCTAAAATTGCGTTAAATTAGAATGGGCGAGTCGCATCAATTAACGCTACCCTATGCCCCTATATGCCGTTAAGTTAGGAGCGTTAAATGCCGATGCGATCTATAGGTTTTTTACGGTTATTGATTAGAGCCTTTATTTTTACCTATTTTCTCACACCCGTATTTGCGCAAGCTCAAACCAATGAAACATACAGCCAGGATGAAATCGTAGAAAAAGCAGTCGGTTTTTTTGGTAGCACCACGGCGGGAATTGCAAAAGGTATTGAAAAAATATTCTCAGACCTCGGCAGCCCTAACGGTATCATTGAGGGTGAGGAATTTGGCGGAGCATTTTTCGTTGGGCTTCGATATGGTAAGGGCGTACTCAAAAAGAAAGGTTCGGGCAGTCACACTGTATACTGGCAAGGGCCATCCGTAGGATTTGATTTTGGCGGCAATGCATCAAAAGTTTTTACCCTTGTATATCACCTAAAAAAGCCAGGCGATATATATCGGCGATTTCCTGGTATTGATGGAAGCCTCTATTATGTGGCAGGTATCAGCCTTAACTACCAGCAAGCTGGCAACGTAATTCTTGCTCCTATCAGAACCGGCGTTGGCATGAGAGCCGGAGCTAATGTCGGCTATCTGCATTATAGTCAAGACCACAGCTGGTTGCCGTTTTAATCAATCTCTTTAGCAACAATTAGACGTCAGTCCGCCATCAACAATAATCTCGGTCGCCGTTACATAGCGAGCCTGATCACTAGCTAAATATAATACGGCTTGTGCAACATCCATGGCCTCACCCATACGACCCAATGGCACCGACTTTGCCCGCCGTTCAAACACATTTCTTAACTTATCAGGGTCACCCGACCTTTCGCCCTGCCGGACCTCAGTCATTGGTGTATGAATTTTTCCGGGTATAACACAGTTAGACCGTATACCTTTTCTTGCAAACTCCAATGCCAACCCACGTGAGAACCGGATTAATCCGCCCTTTCCAGTTTGGTAGGAGTTCATCGGATGCTCGGGAACACTTATACCTGCGGTAGACGCCGTGTGGATAATAGAGCCTCTACCCTGACGTTCCATGATTGGAATTACCTCTCTACTCGCCAAGAATGATGGTTTAACGTTAAAGAGTACATTGTCGCACCAAGTATCAACATCCATGGATAATGGCCCTTCCTGTCCCGCTGAACCACCGACATTATTGTGTAATATGTCAATACTCCCGAAACATTCTACGCATCGGGCCACCATTGCCGCGACTTCATCGGTAGATGTTACATTGGCCTCATGAATTTCACAGTTTCCTCCTTCTGCCGTAATGAGTCCCTTGGTCTCTTGCACTGCTTCGAGATTTTGATCCACAGCAAAAACTCTAGCTCCTTTACGGGCCATCAATAAAGCGGATGCCTTGCCATTCCCCATTCCGGGGCCGAGTGAGCCCGCTCCAACAACTAGCGCTGTTTTGCCAACTAATGGTTCTCCATTTATGGGTTCTGACCTGGCTTCTGGACTAGTAATTTTGACCATACGGTCCTCGCAAGGCTCACGCCAGTTAAGGGGACGACCTGCTGTGATCCCGCCATCTACAATTATTTCGGTTGCGGTAATATATTTAGATTCGTCTGATGCCAAAAAAACTGCAGCCCAGGCCGTATCCCAGGCGTCTCCCATATACCCGATGGGAATCATTCGATGGCGCTCATCTAATGCTGCTTGACGAGTTTCAGGTGTATCATAGGTTTTATTGATTCTATCCATAACCAGTGGCGTCACCATCAAACCCGGCAAAATGCAGTTTGACCGTACACCATGTCTGGCCCATTGGGATCCGACTGAACGTGAAAGCTGTATCAATGCGGCCTTTCCAGCCTGGTAGGCAACAAGGCTTCTTTCCAAATTCTTAATACCCGCAATTGAAGCTACGTTGACGACGGCACCTCCACCCCCATTAGCTATTACCGGTAACACATGTTTATTGGTTATAAAGGCCGAATCCAAATTAACAGCCATATTCTGTTTCCAGATATTAACAGGCATTTCAACTGGGTCACCAAGGGCTGCGGCGCCCACGTTATTATGTAAAATATCAATGCCACCAAAATTCTTAACACAATTCTCGACTATTTCCGCAACAGCTTTGCTATCAGTTACATCGGCAATGCCGCATTCTACCTCTCCGCCCTCTTCCTCGATCAGATTACGTGTTTCCTCTACCGCGTCACAGTTGATATCTACTGCGAAAATCTTGGCACCTTCACGGGCAAATAATACCGCAGCGGCCTTCCCGTTGCCCCACCCCTGACCCCGAGAGCCAGCGCCAAAAACGATAGCGGTTTTACCCCTAAGACGATCGGCCATGACGTTTCCTCTCAATTAAATATTATCTCAACAACATAGAACGCGTCCCGTCATCTGAACAATAGCAAGGCGTCAAGATGAACGTTTCGAAACAAGATAATTTTGTCAAAGGAGTTAGATTGATTGTCTGAGATAAATTACCATATTCATGGCATTATTTTTATTTGTTTCTGAAAATTTGGAAAAATAGTGCCTATTACCCAGCCTTTCACAGTAATTATTCTCACTTTCACTTTAATCTTTGCTCCCAATGTTGCAATTGCAATGAGTAAATCAGAGCTGGGAAAACGGGTCTTCAACAAGTGTCGTGCATGCCACTCACTTACTTCAGGGGTTAGCAAAATTGGCCCCAGTTTACATGGGTTATTTAATAGGCGGGCAGGCACGTGGCGTAAAAAGAATGGTAAATTATATCGGTATTCGACTTCCATAAAATTTGCTGGCAAGGGCATTCCAGCCAAAGGTATTCCACCTTTAGTTTGGAATGAGAAAACCCTCAGTAAATTTATCAAGGCACCAAAGAATTACCTACCAGGAAACAAAATGAGTTTTCCAGGGTTAAAGATATCTCGGGACATAGAGGCGCTAATTATTTTTCTAAAAAATGCAACCAAATAAAATGATGTTTAACCTTGCTGGATTTGCGATCGACGACGGGCTAATTGGGTTGATACAACCAAACCCAATACCAAAAGAGCCAATAAATATATCCATTCCTTAGCCGGGCGGCCAAGTTGTTCAACGTCTATATCAGTCACATAGTCTTCATAGGGCCTAATGCCGGCTTTTGCAGCAATACTATTAAAAGCCACATTGGTCACAGGGTAACGCCCATTCTTTATTTTCCCAAGCTCTAGCCCGTAGGAATAAAGCCCCGGAGTTCCGGAAGGCTTTAACAAGAATAATTTAAATCGATCTCCATAGTCGGTTTCACGCACAACATGTATTCTAAAAGTGACCCCATTATCGATCGCCAGCTCTCCCTTTACCGCTCGTTTTATATCTGCAGATGCAAAGGCGGGGTAAGCTCTATCTAGAAGAAAGTCGGGCCTAAACAACCCAACGATTACGATAATTAATAAAGCAGATTCAAACCATTTAAGACGAGTAAACATCCATTGCTGGGTTAAAGAACTAAAGGACAGAATAGCAAGCAAAGAGACACAAAATATCATTATTCCGTGCCAAATACTGGTTACACCGATAAGAAGTAACTCGGTATTAAAAATAAATACAAACGGTAAAATTGCCGTCCGAATATCATAAAAAAATGATTGTACGCCTGTCTTCAGGGGATCTGCTCTTGAGATGGCCGAGGCCGCAAAAGCAGCCAAACAGACAGGCGGTGTTGAATCAGCCAGAAGTCCAAAATAGAACACGAACAAATGAACTGC
>CAZCKO010000004.1:0-88248 GCA_964499275.1 uncultured Rhodospirillaceae bacterium | reverse complement strand
CAAGGCAAGGTATTATTGCACCCAATTACGCCATTTTCAGCAATGGCAACAATTATCGAAAGATGCATTCAATTACACCGCGACAGGGGCATGAATGTGTGGATGGGGATCATATCCCTCAAGGGAAAAATCTTCATAAGAAAAATTAAAGATATTTTTAACCTCAGGGTTCAGCCGTATCTCGGGTATTTTCTTTGGCTCTCGTGCCAATTGTTGCAATGCTTGGTCATAATGATTCGCATACAAATGCGCATCACCGAATGTATGGATAAAATCTCCAGGCTTAAGCCCCGTAACCTGTGCAATCATCATTGTCAAAAGAGCATATGAGGCTATGTTGAAAGGGACCCCCAGAAATATATCAGCACTCCTTTGATAAAGTTGGCACGATAATTTTCCGTTTGCAACGTAGAACTGGAAGAGACAATGACATGGAGGGAGTGCCATATTTTCTAGTTCAGATACGTTCCAGGCACTCACAATAAGCCTTCTGGAATTTGGATTTGTATTGATATCGTGTATGAGCTGACTTATCTGGTCTAACGTTTCGCCACCCGCCTTAGGCCAGGACCGCCATTGAGCCCCATATACTGGACCAAGATCACCATTCTCATCAGCCCATTCATCCCAAATCGATACTTTATTATCATTTAAATATTTTGTATTCGTATCACCATCCAAGAACCATAGAAGCTCGTATATTATGGATCTTAAATGTAGTTTCTTAGTAGTAATTAGAGGAAAGCCGCTGGAGAGGTCAAATCGAAACTGATGCCCAAAAATACTCCGAGTCCCGATACCCGTTCGATCCTCCCTCTTCACACCCTCATCTAAAACAAGCCGCATAAGATTGAGATATTGCTTCATTCACCCCGTCCAACAAATTCTTCTAAAAAGAGCTATATACTTTAATTTATGCCAGAATCACCCTATATTAAAAGCGCTGGTTAACCAGCTATGGTGATAAACGGCCTGTGAAATAAGCGATGCGGACCCGGGGGCGGTACCCGGCGCCTCCACCAATAGGTAGCTGCAGGAGATAATTTTGGGGGCGAAATAGGATCGACGCGCGTGTAAAGACTGGCTTTTTGCCCGGCATTGTACCGCCGTTATCGGGCTAATTTACAAATGCCAATGATAATGATTTGGCCCTCGCTGCCTAACATTAGGTAAGCGCGGTTCGGGGGGCACCGGTCAACAGAAGCCCCCCACTCCAAATTTTTAATTTTTAGAAGATGCTGTCGAAAGAGCATACTTGCGGTACAAAGGGTAAATCACTTAAAAACATACGTATGATGCCAAATTATTCTATCGACTATGCAAAATTGGTGGACAACGCTATGCGAAGCGTTTTGCGACAGGCACTTGATTGTGCAACCGAAGAGGGGTTACCTGGCTCTCATAACTTCTATATCACCTTTGCAACACGAAAAGTTGGCGTTGACATACCTGCCAGCTTGATTGCTCAATATCCTGAGGAAATGACAATCGTTCTTGAGCATAAGTTTTGGGATTTGAGCACTACCGATGATGGATTTTCGGTAACTCTGAGTTTTAATAGAAAATATGAAAAACTTTTTATTCCTTTTCACGCAGTCAAGGCGTTCGTCGATCCTTCAGTGAAGTTTGGTCTGCAGTTTGATACTGACGGAGGGGACATCCAGGCCCAATCAGAAGTTATTACCGAAAGTCCAACAACGGAAGAAATAAGCTCAGTTGAGAAATCTGAACTTCCGCGAGTATCACCGAAAAACGACACGGTAATTACACTCGATAGTTTTCGTAAAAAATAATATTTTGAAGCATTAAGGCTAATAAAAGCGTAAGCTCATCGAGAAACATCTCAACGGAACACTAATATGTCTACATTTATGTTTCACGAATTATTCCCACTAAACGACACAGAACCCGAATTTCGGTTATTAACAACTGATCATTTGAAAATTGAAAATTTTAATAGAACTGAGGTCCTAACTGTAGATAGCGAAGGACTTATAAAACTCGCCAAAGAAGCTTTTCATGACACAGCGCATTATCTGAGGAAGAGTCATCTTGCACAACTCGCCGCTATTCTTGACGATAACGATGCTTCATCTAATGATCATTATGTTGCTTTAGATCTCCTAAAGAATGCCAACATAGCTGCTGGCGGCATTCTCCCAATGTGCCAAGATACTGGTACAGCAATTATTATGGGGAAAAAAGGCCAGAGGGTTTGGACAAATGGTAGTGATGAAGCAGCGCTTGCAGAAGGCGTCGCCCAAGCATTTACGGAAGGAAATTTGCGATACTCTCAGCTTGCACCTCTATCAATGTATGAGGAGAAAAATACTGGAAATAATTTGCCAGCTCAGATTGAGATTTATTCGACAGACAGCGAGGAGTATAAATTTCTTTTCATCGCGAAGGGTGGAGGGTCAGCCAACAAATCGTTTTTATTTCAGCAAACGCCATCAATTCTGAATCCAGACCGTCTAATTTCGTTTCTCGAAGATCAGATACGCTTATTGGGCACAGCGGCTTGTCCACCATACCATCTCGCGATCGTTATAGGCGGCATGTCAGCGGAGCTCAACTTAAAGACTACTAAATTGCTTAGCACTCATTACCTCGACGGCTTACCAACACGTGGGAATGAATACGGGCAAGCTTTTAGGGACATGGAAATGGAAGGAAAGATCCTCTCATTAACTAGAGAGATGGGCATCGGCGCACAATTTGGAGGAAAATACTTTTGTCATGATGTCCGTGTTGTTCGGCTCCCTCGCCACGGGGCATCCCTGCCAATTGGTATCGGGGTCTCTTGCTCCGCTGACAGACAGGCGATGGGCAAGATTACCCGTGAAGGTATTTTTCTTGAAAAATTAGAGACAAATCCCGCAAAATATTTACCTGATATTGAAGAATCGTCCCTTGGTGGTGAGGTTGTTCAAATTGACCTTAATCAACCAATGGATCAAATTCGAAAATCACTCTCGGCCCATCCTATCAAAACTCGACTATCACTTAGTGGCTCTCTAATTGTCGCCCGTGACCTAGCCCATTTGAAAATTTCAGAACGGCTTTCAAAAGGCGAACCTATGCCGAAATATATGCAAAATCACGCCATCTATTATGCAGGACCAGCTAAAACACCTTCTGGATTTGTATCCGGTTCATTTGGCCCCACCACGGCTGGACGAATGGATTCATATGTCGCTGATTTTCAGGCCAAAGGCGGCAGTTACATTATGCTGGCTAAAGGTAATCGTTCACAACAGGTAACAGATGCTTGTAGAAAATATGGCGGGTTTTATCTTGGATCCATAGGTGGTCCCGCCGCACGGCTTGCACAGGACTGCATTAAAAAAGTTGAATGCATCGAATACGAAGAACTGGGGATGGAAGCAATTTGGCGGATTAAGGTAGAAAATTTCCCTGCTTTTATAGTCGTAGACGATAAAGGAAATGACTTCTTTACGAGTGATATTTGATTAAGACTTTGAGATCACTTGCACAACAAAACTGGTATTTCAGTCGATGTAATTATATGCCGAGTACGCCCCCCTAAAATCATTTGGCGCACACGGCTTCTTGAATAAGCACCTTTAATCAATAAATCCGCCTGCACTTCCGATGCATATTTCAGATAAGCCGCCCCTATTTCATGCTCATTGGCATCGAACCGTTTGATCGATGAGTTAATCCCAGACCAAGCCAAACGAGTAACGCCTTCTTCTGGTGGGATAGATGGAGGTTCTACGGGATCTGCGGACAGCAATGTAACTTCGTCGGCCTTCTGTAGAATTGGAATCGCTGCACCTAGGGCATGGGCAGCTTCCGGGCTGCTTTCCCAAGCAACAGCAACATGCTGCCCCGTCTCAGTCATTACTGCAGGCGGTACAACCAACGTCGGCCTACCGGTATCCAACAGCGCCGCTTCTAAAGTAATTGGAGATGGTAATGCAGAGCTTTTTACTGGTCGCCCAACCGCCACTACATCAAATAGCCTACCACGAATCGCGACTATTTCGTCCTCCCGGCCACTTTCCTCTCTCCAAGATATCGTAGGCCCAGGCCCTCCATCAGGCTTATTTAAAACTCGAAGCCCACTCGTTTGACTGAATTCATCAAAAATCCGTTTTGCATTATCAGCCCTCTCGCTACCTTCCTTCTCAGTAACCTCCATGATTTCTTCGATCATGGAACCATCCATACCCTCACCGGTATACGGGACTAACCCACGGGGATCGGCGCGAACGTGCAACACCTCCACATGTGATTCAAATTTCTTTGCTAGCCGTCCAACCGTCTCTAGTAACGGCTGACCCGAATCCCTGTTGCTTACACAAGCCAAAATGGTCTTAATCATGGTTTTCTCCTCACACCACACTGATGTTAAGCTGAACTACCAAGTAAACCAGTTTAAGCAATAGCCTTGACTGATTTTAGATCATTTTCAAGAATTTTTTAAAAAAAATTTTAAGGAAACAAATGAATCTGTTTCCATTTATTCTCTTCAAAAGTATATAAAACTCTACGATGCAGGCGAAAAGCGGATTCTTCCCAAAACTCTATCGATTTAGGAACTACGCCATATCCGGACCAATGTTTGGGTCGGGAAATCTTAGAAATACCAAATTTTGCCGTAAATTTAGCGACATTTTTCTCCAATTCAAACTGATCATTCATAGGTCTCGATTGTTCGGACGCCCAAGCACCTATTTTTGCACCCCGAGAGCGCGAAGCAAAATATGCATCCGCCTCATCATCATCTACGGGCTCAACTAAGCCTGAGACCCGAACTTGGCGCTTAAGTGACTTCCAATGAAAAACCAGTGCTGCGGTTGGATTTTCAGATATCTCAATCCCCTTTTGACTTTCAAGATTAGTATAAAATACAAATCCATTTTCACTTGCACTCTTCAACAAAACCATTCTTGCTGAGGGATAACCATTTTTATCGGCCGTTGCTAAAGTCATCGCGTCCGGTAGAGCGGGTTCAGACTTTTTAGCCTCCGCATACCATCGTCCAAATTTTTCAAACGGATTTTTTTCGTTGACGTTGTCCATCTAGGCTTTTAACCCTCAGTTAAAGCGACAGTACAAATTTCTACTTACTAAGTGTGTATTATATATATATTCTTGATTTATTAAACTACCACTAATGAAGGTTGGTTATCTAAACTCAAGTCAGATTATTTGGTATAAGTATTTGCCATTTTTTTAACGAAAATCTGATTTAATGTAATTCGAATAAGATTTTGAGAGGCAAAAATGTTAAAAAAATTAGTGAGTATTGTTTTAATTAGTTC
Organism: uncultured Rhodospirillaceae bacterium; assembly: GCA_964499275.1. Taxonomy (GTDB): domain Bacteria; phylum Pseudomonadota; class Alphaproteobacteria; order MPNO01; family UBA2964; genus UBA2964. Next base: position 82,954 of record CAZCKO010000004.1, on the reverse strand, counting down.
GTTAAGCCTTGGTTTACTCGCTTGCGTTGGGAACAACCAGAAAGAACAAAGTGGGGCCATAATAGGGGGCGTTATCGGTGGAATTCTGGGTAATAAAGTTGGAAAAGGAAAAGGTAGAGTGGTTGCTACAGCCGCAGGAGCAGCGGTCGGAGCCTTGTTAGGAAGAAACATTGGTCAAAAACTTGATAAATATGACCGTATTTACGCGGTCAAAGCTCAGCAGTCAGCCCTCGAGACCAATAAGTTAGGTCAACCTTCCAGCTGGTCCAATCCAGATAGCGGAAACTCTGGAATTATTATCCCAACAAGAACCATAGTCCGAAATCAAGGTGGACAACCTTGCCGAGAGTATCAACACACCGTAACTATAGGGGGAAAAACCGAGAAAGCATATGGGCGTGCATGCAGGGAAGGTGATGGAAGCTGGAAAATTGTAAATTAGAGGTTTTAATTAAATTTGAGCGACTAACAGTTAGCGAGGTGCCTGCTTTGCCGCAAGAGCCTTTTGTGTAGGGTTTTAATAATGGTATTTGTGTAAGGAGTTAAATATAAAAATGAACGAACCAAGGTCTCTCATGAAAGGGAAAAAAGGTCTCGTCATGGGCGTGGCGAATGAACGTTCAATTGCATGGGGCATTACCAAAACAATTGTAGATCATGGTGGGGAACTAGCTTTTACCTATCAAAATGAAGTTTTGGAAAAACGTGTTCGTCCTTTAGCAGAGGGTTTAGGCAGCGAACTTGTCTACGAATGTGATGTTTCCGATGATGCTAGTATACAAAGAGTCATCAATAGCATTGAAGAATGCTGGGGATCGATTGATTTTATTATTCACGCAATCGCATTTTCGGATAAATCTGAGTTGACCGGCCGTTACGTTGATACCTCTGCCAAAAATTTTGCACAAACTATGGCAGTTTCATGCTACTCCTTTACATCTGTTTGCCGGGCTGCACAGTCAATCATGAAAGAAGGGGGGAGCATTATCACATTGACATATGCCGGATCAGAGCGAGTTGTACCCCATTATAATGTTATGGGTGTCGCTAAAGCAGCCCTCGAGTGTAGTGTTAGATATCTTGCCGTAGATTTAGGTAAAAATAACATTCGGGTGAATGCCATTTCTGCGGGACCTATCCGAACATTAGCAGCGTCCGGGATAGGCGACTTTCGCTACATTCTTAAATGGAACGAATTAAATGCACCCCTCAAGCGTAATGTAACCATCGATGATGTTGGTGGGGCAGGTCTATATCTTTTATCTGACCTTTCGAGAGGTGTTACAGGTGAGGTACACCACGTAGATTGTGGATACAATGTGATCGGTATGAAAGCAGTTGATGCACCAGATATTAGCGTAATAACAGGGGACTAAAATATAGTGGTTGAGAAACCCCGGGACTTATTAAATGTCAGATAATTCTTTTGGCACACTTTTTCGCGTTACAACCTGGGGTGAAAGCCACGGACCGGCAATAGGATGCATAGTCGACGGCACCCCTCCAGGTATAACATTAAGCGAAGCAAATATTCAGGCTTTGCTCGACAAGCGGAAGCCAGGAACATCACGTTTTGTTACTCAGAGAATGGAACCAGATAAGGTTTCAATATTATCAGGGGTCTTTGAAGGCAAAACCACCGGAACACCAATCAGTTTATTAATTCAAAACCAGGATGCCAGAAGCAAGGATTACACAGCAATCAAAGATAAATTTCGCCCAGGCCATGCGGATTATACTTATTGGAGAAAATACGGTTTACGGGATTATCGCGGAGGCGGAAGACCAAGCGCTCGTGAGACCGCAATGCGAGTGGCCGCTGGGGCCATCGCCCGAAAAATTTTAGGTAATTCAGTTAAAATTCGTGGTGCTATTGTACAATTAGGCACAGAAACAATCGACAGGAACCGCTGGAACTGGTCACAGTGTGCTAAAAACCCTTTTTGGTGTCCCGACGCCAAAGCAGCGGTGAATTGGGAGGCCTACCTTGATGAAGTCCGCAAATCAGGTTCCTCCGTTGGTGCAATAATTGAAATCGTAGCTTCCGGTGTACCCGCAGGATTAGGGGCACCAATTTATGGAAAATTGGATGCCGATCTTGCTGGGGCAATTATGAGTATTAATGCGGTAAAAGGCGTTGAAATTGGTTCTGGCTTTGGTGCCGCCGAATTATCTGGCGAAGAAAATGCTGACCAAATACGGGTGGAGAAGGGTGAAGTTAGGTTTCAATCGAATAATGCAGGTGGCATACTTGGTGGCATTTCAACCGGCCAAAATCTAGTTATTCGCTTTGCAGTTAAACCAACTAGTTCGATTTTATTGCCTCGAAAAACTATAACTCGGCAGAAACGTAACACCACAATTAAAACTAAAGGTCGCCATGACCCATGTGTTGGAATCCGTGGAGTACCCGTTGGTGAGGCAATGATGGCTTGCGTTCTCGCTGATCACCTCCTTCGTCACCGCGGTCAATGTGGTTAAGAATTAATCAATTTAAGAACACCAACTATCTCTATATGAGGCGACCACAAGAATTGGTCGACTGGTGTTAATGTTTGGAGCGTATAACCCCTTTCTGTCATTTCGTATACGTCACGTGCAAAGGTATTGGGGTTGCAAGAAACGTAAACAACAATTGCCACCTTGCTTTGAGCTATGTGCATGACCTGTGAAATAGCCCCACTTCGTGGTGGATTTAGGACAACAGCATCAACCTCTTCAAACTCGCTTCTAACCAAGGGGCGGCGATATAGATCTCTAGTTTCGGCGGTAACCCTTTCGCCTATGCCATAGTCCCGAGCTCCTTGTAGCAAGGCAAAAATGTGATCTTCCGCAAAGTCAAATGCTGATATTTGAAAACCACTACTTGCAAGTGGAAGACTAAAAGCACCACATCCAGAAAACAGTTCAATGATTTTTTTAGACCCTTTGACCGCATTGATAACACTATCGCGTAATATTTTCTCACCCGACGCGGTGGGTTGCAAAAATGCATCTGGAGGAATTTTGACCGAGACCTTCCCGAAATGAACCATTACCGCCCTACGTTCAATAACTGGTTCTGCAGTTTCTAACGATTTATCATTTAGTTTTTTCCAACAAATTCTTGCAATATCGTGCCTAACTGCAAATCTTGTTAAAATTTCCCTAAGAGATAGATTGGGCTCTTCAGGGATCAGTAAGGTAACATCAAGACCAGAGTCGCTTGCGGTAATGGCTACCTCAGCATTATCTTCCACCTGCAAAAATCCATTTAATAAATCGCGAAGTGCTGGAATTAGGTCGCAAATTTTCTCAACCGTCACAGAGCATTTTTTTACGTCAACGATTTGATTACTTCCAAATTTTTTAAACCCAACAACAGTGCCCGAAACCAAACGACGTGCAGACAATCGGATACGTCTACGCCGGCTTATATGCCCGGGTATTAATGTCTTGATGATAAGGGGTTCTATTTTGCGACGGCTTAATGCCTCTTTTACAATTCGGACCTTCCATGATTGATATTTGATGTCACTAAGTTGCTGTACGGAACATCCACCACAATCAGTGAAATGTTCACAAGCAGCATCTATACGCTGCGGAGCGGCGTCTAAGACTGACTTAATTTCCCCACGGCAAAATCCGGCGGAAAATTTTCCAACTCGCGCACGTACCAGATCACCGGGAACAGCAAATGGAATAAAAACTCTACCATTATCGGTTTTTGCTATACCGTCGCCTTTAGAGCCTAATTCCAATATTTTTACATCAATTTCCATCATGGGATTTGATTCGCAAATATTAAAAATTCAATATTACCTTTGGGCCCTTTAATTGGGCTTTGTTCAATACCAAATACATTCCATCCCATCTCTTCAGACAACCATCGACTGATTGAATTACACACTTCCAAGTGTAAATCGGGGTCGCGAACAACTCCACCCTTACCTAGACGCCCTTTCCCTACCTCAAATTGGGGCTTGATCAATGCAACCAGTTCAGCGCGTGGCGCAGCTAGATTAAGCGCTGCCGGCAATACTGTTTTTAGCCCAATAAAACTTGTATCGCAGACAATTACCGAAGGTAAATCCGGCACCTCCGAAGAGGTTAGATATCGGGCATTTATGCCCTCCATCACAACCACTCTTCTGTCATTTCGCAGCCGCCAGTCTAATTGGCCTCGACCAACGTCAATTGCATATACTTTCTCTGCGCCATTATGTAACAAAACATCTGTGAAGCCGCCTGTTGATGAACCAACATCTATACAGATTTTCCCTTCCACCGATAAAGGAAAACACCGTAGCCCATGAGCAAGTTTTACCCCTCCACGCGACACCCATGGATGGGCTTTCTTTCTAATTTCCAAAATCATATCTTCAGAGACTTGGTGGCCAGGTTTATCCAGCCTTGTCGAATTGGAATACACCATCCCAGCCATTATTAGAGCTTGGGCTTTTGAACGGTTTTCAACAAGCCCACGAGACACCAACAATTTATCTAGGCGTTGTTTCCCAAACACAGGAAAACCTTTTATTTAAGCGCTCGCAGGTGCGTGCACGATCCCCTGCCCAAGTGCTTTTAAAACGTTGTCAACAATATTCACGGCGGCCAATCCCGCGGTGTTGTACTGCTGCGGCTGTGTATCATGATCTATATAAACATCGGGAAAATACATCGGCCTAAATTTAAGGCCACCCTCCAATAACCCGCCAAATGCAAGACAATGTGTTACTTGGCACGCGAAACCACCAATAGAGCCTTCTTCAATTGTTATGAGAACTTCATGATCAGTGGCAAGACGGCGGACCAGATCTTCATCAATGGGTTTTGCAAATCGTGCATCTGCTACCGTCGTCGACAACCCACGTGCAGTTAGGTCGTCCGCGGCGAGAAGGCAATCTGCTAAACGGGTCCCGTAAGATAATAAAGCAATTTTGTTACCTTCACGTACAACCCTACCTTTACCGATTTCCAAAACCTTTGGTATTTTAGGTATTTCAACCCCTACACCATTACCGCGTGGATAACGTAAGCCTGATGGCCTGTCATCAATGGCAATCTGTGTCTTAACCATATGGACTAATTCTGCCTCATCTGCAGCCGCCATCAAGATCATACCGGGTAAACAACCCAGATAAGCAATATCAAAGGATCCTTGATGTGTTACACCATCGGCGCCGACCATCCCAGCCCGATCAATCGCGAATCGGACTGGTAAATTCTGGATCGAAACATCATGGACAACCGAATCATAAGCCCTCTGCAAAAAGGTTGAATAAATCGCGGCGAAAGGCTTATAGCCTTCAGCTGCTAAACCAGCCGCAAATGTAACTGCGTGCTGTTCAGCAATTCCCACATCAAAACATCGATCCGGAAATGACTGGCCAAACAAATCAAGGCCTGTACCCGTTGGCATTGCTCCGGTAATAGCTACAATTTTATCGTCTCTTTTAGCTTCAGCAGTCAAGGTCTCCGCAAAAACCTTGGTGTATGAGGGTGGCCCTTGAGGTGCCTTGGCGAGCGTGCCCGTTAGGGCGTTGAATTTACCGACACCGTGGTATTTATCAGCCGCCGCCTCTGCGGGCGGGTAACCCCCGCCTTTTTTAGTAACGACGTGAACAAGGACCGGACCAGGCTCTTTTGAATCCCGTACGTTCTTCAATACAGGCAAAAGGTGATCCAGATTATGACCGTCAACTGGCCCAATGTAAAAAAAACCAAGTTCTTCAAACATTGTACCGCCTGTAACCAGACCACGCGCATATTCTTCGGATTTAGTCGCAGCCTGTTCTATGGGTTTGGGAAATTTTTTTGCTAGATCTCGCATTAAATGCCGCAGCGAACGATAATATCGTGATGAAATTAATCGAGAAAGATACGCACTCATTGCTCCAACTGGAGGAGCTATTGACATGTCATTATCGTTTAAAATTACAATTAAACGAGTATCCATGGAGCCGGCATTATTCATCGCTTCATAAGCCATACCTGCCGTCATGGAACCATCACCAATCACTGCAATCGAGTTATTTTTTTTGCCCTTAAGCTCCTGCGCAACCGCAAACCCTAAAGCCGCCGAGATTGACGTAGCAGCATGCGCTGCACCAAATGGATCATATTCACTCTCAGCCCGCTTCGTAAAACCTGAAAGCCCTCCACCTTGACGGAGTGTACGAATTTTATCGCGCCGACCAGTAATAATTTTATGCGGATAAGCTTGATGCCCGACATCCCAAACCAAACGATCAGTTGGCGTATTAAAAACGTAGTGGAGTGCGACCGTAAGCTCTACGACTCCTAAACCCGCACCCAAATGGCCACCGGTCGACGAAACCGCGTCTATAGTTTCAGACCTAAGTTCATCAGCAAAGACTTTTAATTCGCTTTCTTTTAATTTTCTTAGGTCAGCCGGTACCTTAACCACATCTAGCAATGGCGTTTCTGGCCTTTTACTCAATACACCCTCCTATGCGCGCCTTTCAACGACGAAATCTGCAATCGCCTTAAGGTGTGCAGCTTTATCACCAAACATGTCAAGTCGCCTGATCGCTTTATCAGCCAAAGATTGAGCTCGTTTTTGTGCTTCTGAAACGCCAAGCAAAGATACAAATGTTGCTTTGCCCGCCGCTCCGTCCTTATTGATACTCTTTCCAGTGACTTCTTTCGTACCTAATACATCCAATAGATCATCAGTAATTTGAAATGCTAGACCAATGTCTTGGGCATAATTCAATAAGGCCTCATTTTCCTCGTTAGAGGCTTTCCCTAGAATAGCACCTGCTTCACATGAAAAACTAATCAATGCCCCTGTTTTCAGTCTTTGCATTTTTGTGATTGTTTTTAAATCTACATCGCTATTTTCAGATACTAAGTCGATCATCTGGCCCCCAACCATTCCTAGTGCCCCAGAGGCCATTGCGAGCCCTTTTATCAACTCCACTCTTATATTTGCATCGGGATGAGTTTCTGAATCGCATAGTATTTCAAATGCAAGAGCCTGCAGGGCATCACCAGCCAGAATTGCTGTGGCTTCATCAAACGCCAAGTGACAAGACGGTCTTCCACGCCTGAAGTCATCATCATCCATTGCGGGTAAGTCGTCATGGATCAACGAATAACAATGTATAAGTTCAATAGCTGTACCTACCCTTAACGCATATTTTTCTGGTGCTTCAAACAATCTAGCGCTTTTTAAAGTGAGGAAAGGTCTAAGCCGCTTTCCTCCCTCAAGCGAAGCATAGCGCATCGCCTCAAACAGTTGTTCCTGGGGGCACTCCTGTGGACTTAATATATCATATAAGAATCTCTCTACGACATCTGCCCATTCTGCCATAGCTTCAGGTAGCCCCAAAGCGTGCGCTTCAGTCAAGGTCTATTTGCTCCAACCCTTCGGGGCCGTCCGACCCAAATTTAATTTTCTCTACTCTGGCTTTGGCTTCCTTGAGTTTTAGTTCACAGTGCTTTTTTAACGCAGCTCCCCGTTCGTAAGCACCAATCGCATCTTCAAGTTCTCCTTTACCTTGTTCCAATTGTCGAACGATTTCTTCAAGTTCAGCCAGGGCTCCTTCGAATGAAAGTGAAGCGATTTTTACTCTTTTTTCGTCAGTTTCCATTTCTTTAAATCCAAAATTGTTTATGCAAAACAACGTTCAATAGGAGCTAAAAGATAGTCTCTGCGTGCTAATCCAAACTAATGCCTAAGTAAACGTTAAAATCTAAATAATATATAGAAAAATGATCAAGAAGCCCGCACCAATTCGGTCAAATGAGCTGTCACACAGTTAGAAAGAGCAGTCAAATCATAACCCCCTTCGAGCGACGAAATAATCTTTCCATCACAAAATTCTCCTGCAATATCCACTAATTTATTGGTAATCCAACCAAAGTCTTCTTCCTCTAAATGTAAGTTGGCTAGTGGGTCTCTACTATGGGCATCAAAACCCGCCGAAAGTAATATAAGTTGTGGCTCAAAGTTTTCTAGAGCGGGCAAAACTACAGTTTCAATCTCACTTCGAAAATGCGCGGATCCTGTTCCGTCAGCTAATGGGACATTAAATATATTTCCTACCCCAGTCTCTTCCGCAGCGCCGGTGCCCGGATAGAACGGATATTGGTGCGATGAAGCAAAAAGCACATTTGGGTCTGACCAAAATGCGGCTTGTGTCCCGTTGCCATGATGAACGTCGAAATCCACCACTGCAACGCGATCAATGTTATGGGCAACTCGAGCATGCTGAACACCAATTGCAATATTGTTAAAGAGACAAAACCCCATTCCCCGATTTGGCTCGGCATGATGTCCGGGGGGGCGAACGGCACAAAAGGCCGAATTAGCATCTCCACACATGATCGAATCAACAGCTGCAATAACTGCGCCAGACGCTCTTAGCGCCGCCTCTCCAGAGTGAGGACAAAGTGCAGTGTCTGGGTCTATATTTTTAAGTCCTTCTTTAGGGACTGATTCTATTAGCCTCTCCACATAGGATTGTTCATGAATTCTAGAAATTTGTTCGATTGTAGCGAGCGGAGCTTCTATATGATCAAGACCTTTAAATCGATCAGCCTCCAGCGCTCGTTTTACCGCTTTTATACGATCGGGGCACTCTGGGTGCCCTCGTCCCATATCATGATATTCTGCACTGTCATGGCTAAAAATTAAAGTGGTCATTTAGCTTCTCAATCACGTAAGGAATTATGACTATAGAATAGATTTTTTATTTTAATAAAAAAACAGCGTGTCACTAATGTCAACTGAAGAAGATTGTATGCATTGAGTAAATGCTATTAGAAATACTTTCTACTTTTCTGGGAGCGCCTATACGGCCTATACTTTAGGAAATATAACTTAGGTTTTGTGCCCAAATGAAAATCTGGAATAAAAGATCCCGCCGTCATTTTTCGGCACGTAATGTGTTGTTTACCGCATTTATTATTTGCGGAATTACTCTCATTATGCAAATACCTTGCTCCGGCGCAAATGCCCAAAGGACAACGAAAGAAGTAGGTTCCCAACTATATACTGCCAAGGATGGAACGAAAAAGGCTAAAAAGCAAAAACGGAAATATCGAAAAGGACGCCGAGGTAAACGTGGTAGCCGCGGTTCTGCAAAAGTATTTGTTGATTTAGTTACAAAAGGTACCGCTGTTGAAACTGTACAGGTTTACGGGCGAGTAATTGCTCGGCAAACTGGTGTTGTAGCTGCTCGAACTAAAGGTGCAATAGAGGACGTCAGGGTTCATGTAGGCGACCGAGTGAAAAAAGGCGACACAATCGCGACATTGATTTCCAGTATGCTTAAGGCAGAAAGAGAGCTAAAGGCGGCCGAACTCAAGGAATCTTCTGCAAAGATCCGTACCGTAGGGGTACAACTGAGTCTAGCAAACCAAGAGCTTGAAAGGCTGAAACGTCTTAGAAAATCTTCTGCTTTCTCGTCCGCGCGTTACCAAGACAAACTTCGTGATGTCGAACGTATACAAAGTGCATTAATTGAAGCCAAGGCCAAGCGGGAACAGGCGCGCGCCAAACTACGTATGGCCAATATTAACCTTTTTAATGCTAAGGTCATTGCTCCTTTTGATGGAGTTATCATCAATAGGGCCGTTGAGACTGGTGATTATGTGAGCCTGGGCGGGCCAGTCGTAACGATCCTTAATGAAAAATCCCTTGAAGTTGAAGCGGAGGTTCCGGCAAATCGCCTAGGAGGACTGACCAACGGAATAGAGATAGATGTAAAACCAGAATTTGGGAGATCTTTTAAAGCATCAGTCCGCGCCATCGTGCCACAAGAAAATGCGCTTTCTAGAACAAGAATAGTGAGGTTTTCACCATTATTTTTTAATCCGACTGGAACCATTGCCTCCAATCAAAGTGTCGTTTTACACATCCCATCTGGGGCGACTAGGCAGGCCGTAACTGTTCATAAAGATGCAATAACACAACGTCGAGGGAAGCGGGTTGTCTTTGTTGTCAAGGAAACCGATAGTGGGTTGCGGGCAAATATGCGGCGGGTCGAGCTGGGGGACGCATTTGGCCTCCGGTTTGAAGTTTTACGGGGCCTTAAGCCTGGTGATAAGGTTGTCATTCGTGGAAATGAAAGATTACGCCCACGTCAAAAAATAAAAATCGCTGAACCTGGACAAAAACGAATCCGTCGTAAGTGGCAAGAAAAAGTTCGGCAGCAGGGCAAACGCGGCTGGGGAAACCGAAGCGGTAATACCTTTGGGGGGAAGAAAAAGAGGCGGAATAATAACCGCAATGGTAAATTAAAATTCGGCGACAAGAGTTAAAATATGAATCTAATTGAACGTGCTGTTAAAAGGCCAGTCGCAGTCCTCTCAGTTGTTTTAATGGTCGTACTCATGGGCATAATTGCCCTAAAGGTCATCCCGATACAACTGACCCCCGATGTCCGTAAACCACTCCTCATTGTTCAAACAAAATGGCCTGGAGCTTCGCCTGCAGAGGTGGAGAGAGAGGTCACCATTCCACAAGAAGAGCGTCTAAAAGGCCTCGAGGGGCTGGAAAGGATGGAATCACGCTCACGCCGTGGCCGTTCACAAATAATTCTGGAATTCAATGTTAATACCGATCGCAATCGATCTATCCTGCTGGTCAACAATCGACTGCAACAAGTCACCGGTCTGCCGGAGGAGGCGGATGAGCCAATTCTACGAACGCGGGATACAGATGACAATCCAATAGCTTGGTTTACTGTTGAAACTTTGCCAAGCAACAGTCGTCCTATCAGATCCTATGGGGACTTTGTGGACGACATTGTACGTGATCGTCTTGAACGGATTGACGGTGTTGCCCTTGTAAATGTCTATGGCGGGAACGAATCTGAAATTCGGGTCATCGTAGACCCACAACGACTCGCACATTACCGATTAACAATTGCAGAGTTAAATAACGCTTTGCGGGGCACAAACATTAATCTGTCAGCTGGCGAGGTCGATGAAGGCAAGCGACAGTATACGGTACGAACGCAGAGCGAACTTAATACCGTACAAAGGGTTCGCGAAGTAGTCCTCCGGGCACAAAAGGACCCCGTTAGCGGTAGGGTATTGCGTGTTCGGGTCGGGGATGTTGCTCATGTCGAGTTTGGCCACAAGAAAAGAAGTGCCCGCATCAGAAACCGCGGGAAAAATGCTATTGTCGTAAACACAATTCGGGATACAGGCGCCAACGTCATTGAAACCATGAAGGGGATACGAAAGGTCGTAGAAGATCTTAATCGTGACGTAATGCCTGGGGCCGGATTAATCATGAATCAAGTCCGTGATGATACCGTTTACATCAAATACGCCATTAACCTTGTCACACAGAATATATGGTTGGGTGGGTCGCTTGCGGCCATAATTCTTTTTCTATTTTTACGCTCCTTTGGAGCCACTGCCGTAGTAACATTGGCGATACCTGTTTCAGTAATAGGATCTTTTGTAGCACTCGCCGCATTAGGCCGTTCGATAAATGTTATTTCACTTGCAGGTATTGCTTTTGCGGTCGGGATGGTTGTGGATGCAGCGATCGTGGTACTTGAAAATATTTACAGACACCGGGAAATGGGACAATCCAAATTAGAGGGAGCTGTCCGGGGCGCTGGCGAGGTTTGGGGTGCTATTATGGCTTCAGCTATTACGACTGTTGTAGTTTTTGCACCCATTTTGGTGATGAATTTAATTGTTGGACAGCTTTTTCGTGATATTGCTGTTGCTCTATCGGTAGCAGTTCTTTTATCCCTTATTGTTTCTATCACAGTCGTACCGGCCCTCGCCAACAAACTATTAGGGGATAACACCCAAAACTTAGCTAAAAACAGGCGCATTCCCATTCTTGATGGATTTGCAAGTGGTTTTGCCGCTTTGATTGCCGGGTTTACCCGAAGAGTTATCCAGAACAGAGCGCTTGCAGCTATTGTTATTATTTGCGTGTGCGGACTTGCTGGATTAGGCACTTGGGCATTTTTACCTAAATTAAGCTACCTCCCGAGTGGTAATCAAAATTTCATACTGGCTATTGCTAACCCACCGCCCGGTTATAACTTGAAAACGCTTAATGATATGGCAACGAAGACCGAGAACATGACACGTCGATATTGGGCGAAACCCGGCGAAAAGCCCAAGAAATGCACTGCTTGGTACAAACGATTAGAAATTTTCCCACCGAAAATTAAGAAATGTGATCTGGGTGACGTCCGTATGGAAAGATTTTGGTTTGTAACTCGGTCAACATCAACTTTTATGGGTGCCTCTGCTACTGACCCCACAAGAGCCAAAGAGCTAATCCCTATCATGCGTCGTGCAGTTTTTAGTGAACCCGGTACATTCGGATTCGCTAAGCAAAGAGCTCTATTTGGCCGGGGTTTTGGGGGGTCAGAAATAATTGATTTGGATATCACAGGGCCAGATCTAGAGACCTTATTGGCATTAGCCCGTGAAGGAGTTCAAACTTTACGGCGTGCATTACCCTCTGCGAGAATAAGGCCAAAGCCGGGCCTCGAACTCGGCGCACCAGAGGTCCGGCTCATTCCTGACCTTTTACGATTAGCCGATGTTGGACTTACGGCCAGGGATCTCGGCTTATCTGTAGATGTTTTTAATGATGGTTTACGTGTAACCGAAATTACGAAAGGTAGTAAACGCATCGATCTTACACTGAGGGGATTAACGGATAAGATTACGTCAACCCAAGGTGTTGGAAATTTACCTGTGGTCACAAGAACCGGCCAAATTCTTTCAGCGTCTTCACTAGCAAAGCTAGATGTGACAGAAGGTCCTACCCAGATTCGACACTTGGAAAGAATAAGGACCGTAACCTTACAGATAAGACCGCCGGAAAACATAGCTTTAGAAACAGCAATACAAAAAGTGCAACAAAACGTCATCAATCCGATGGTAAAAAAGGGACTTCCGCCTGGTGTCAGGCTCACAATGTCTGGAACCGCTGATGAGCTTAATAAGACCTGGAATGCAATGTTGTGGAACTTGTTAATTGCGGTGGCAATTGTTTATTTAGTAATGGCAATCTTGTTTGAAAGTTTTGTCTTTCCACTGTTGATCATGTTTTCCGTACCACTTGCTACAGCCGGTGGCGTTGCAGGTCTTTCAATACTTAATATATACACGTTCCAAGCCCTCGATATGTTGACACTTCTAGGCTTCGTGATTTTAGTAGGTACCGTTGTCAATAACGCCATCCTTTTAGTTCACCAGACGCTTCATCATGTAAGGGTAGAATCAATGGACGCATATGACGCCATTGCTGAAGCAACACGGAACAGGATTCGGCCTATTTTTATGTCAACCTTAACAAGTGTATTTGGGATGATGCCGCTGGTCGTCATACCAGGTGCTGGGTCGGAACTTTATCGTGGTCTCGGTTCAGTAGTTTTAGGTGGCCTCGCACTTTCTGCAGTCCTGACCCTACTGATCATCCCCCCGCTACTATCTTTTGTAACACCACTTTTGAGACGTCAGCAGGGAACTATGGCTAATGAAAATGAAAGACCTTTGACCGCGAATTTATAGAGTTTTCTAGAACGAATTGATCGGAATTTTTAGGTAAAATTTTCCATTTTGGTCCGCCATTGGCAGGTTGCCCGCCCTTATATTTACTTGGATCGCGGGTAATATTAGGCGTGGAACCGCCAGTGTAGCATCACGCTCCCTTCGCATCGAAATAAACTGATCTTCAGTTGTCTTTCCATTCATGTGAACATTAGAGTGGCACTGTTCGGCAACCGATGTTTCGCAGCAAAAGGCTCGTGAACCGCCGCAACCATAATCATGGTTGATAAATTGGCGTGTTTCAGGTGGGAGAGCCAAAATCTTTCGAAGTGATTTATAAAGTTCCTTTGAACTACCCCCTGGGAAGTCGCACCGCGCAGTGCCTGAATCTGGCATAAAGAATGTATCACCAGTAAAGGCGTTCTCATCAATTATATAAGTTGCACACGAAGGGGTGTGACCCGGCGTATGAATTACCTTTACCTCAAGAGTCCCAACGGAGAACTTTTCACCATCGGTAAAAAGGTGATCAAATTGTGACCCATCACATGAAAACTCATCCCCCAATCCATAGAGCGTTTTAAAATATCTTTGTACTTCACAAACCCCTGCGCTAATCCCAGTCCTGCCTCCCAGCTTTTGTTTCAAATACGAAGCGGCACTTAAATGGTCCGCATGAATATGGGTTTCCAAAATCCACCGGGCCTTTAATCCATTTTCCGTGATGAAAGAGATCAGATTATCAGCTGCCTCAGTAAAGATTTTTCCAGCAGCTACATCAAAATTAAGGAGAGAGTCGATAATTATACAATTCTTAAATTGGTTATCCCACACCACATATGTTGCGTTGTTAGTTTCACTATCGAAAAAGGTTTTTACTGCAAAATTCATATATCAAATTTTAATCCTACTAATAGAGTAATCTCAACTTTCGAGTTGGTATAATGCAAAAGAATGATAGTTTGGAAATAACTATTCTCAAAGGTTTGACGACAGCATTATTCTCTTTTAACAAACCAGCCAGCAAAAAAGGTTTACCTTATGACACGTGGGTACTTTGAACCGATTGAAGAGATCAACACCTCTCCTACGGTCTCCGACGAAATAAAATATACCACCTGCTACATGTGCGACTGCCGATGTGGCATCAAAGTGCACATGAAAGATGGCGGCATTCGTTATATTGAGGGTAATAGCGATCACCCCGTAAACAAAGGGGTGTTGTGTGCCAAAGGTTCTGCAGGAATTATGAACCATTATTCTCCAGCTCGCCTTACAAAACCCTTAAAAAGGGTTGGTGAACGTGGAAAAGCCGAGTTTAAGGAGGTCGAATGGGATGAAGCTTTAGAACTCGCCAGTAAATGGCTTAACGATATTCGAAAATCAGACCCTCGCAAACTTGCTTTTTTTACTGGGCGAGATCAAAGCCAAGCATTGACTGGTTGGTGGGCAAGTCAATTTGGAACACCAAATCATGCTGCTCACGGTGGTCTTTGTTCGGTTAATATGGCTGCGGGGGGAATTTACACCATCGGAGGTTCATTTTGGGAATTTGGCGAACCTGACTGGGAATTAACAAAATACATGCTAATGTTTGGAGTGGCCGAAGATCACGATAGCAATCCAATCAAAGCGGGCCTATCCAAACTCAAGAAAAATGGTGCCAAGTTTGTTTCATTAAACCCGATCCGAACTGGATACTCGGCAATTGCAGACGAATGGATAGGTATTCGCCCAGGTACGGACGGTAAATTCATTCTGGCATTAGTCCACGAACTCCTAAAAGCGGATAAAATTGATCTTGATTATATAGTCCGGTACACAAATTTACCTTGGCTTGTTATACAAAACCCCGGAGGCGCTGATGACGGCTTGTTCGCACGAGGTATCGACGGCGAGCCGGTTTGTTGGGATACCGGCACAAATCAAGCTGCCGACGCGCGCCTTGCTGGTGTCACGCCCGCTTTAACAGGTTCATTTCGTCTAGATGATAGCCGAGAAGCGGTTCCAGCTTTCGCTTTAATGGCGACAAGGTATCTTAACCAACAATACTCTCCAGAGGCCGCAGAACAAGAAACCGGGGTATCAGCTTCAACAATTCGCCGAATTGCCTCTGAAATTACAGAGACGGCTTTCGAACAAGAGATAAATATTGAACAACCGTGGACAGATTGGGCCGGCCGTCGACATGATAAAATGATCGGACGGCCAGTTTCTATGCATGCAATGCGAGGAATTTCCGCCCATTCAAATGGTTTTCACACCTGCCGCGCACTTCACCTGCTTCAAATTCTTTTGGGTAGCATCGATTGTCCTGGGGGCTTCCGTTATAAGCCGCCTTTCCCAAAGGCAGCACCTCCACCTTTAAAACCGACCGGTAAAGACGATCAGATTGTACCGGGTGCCCCTATGGCAGGACCACCCCTGGGATTTCCAGCTGGCCCGGAGGATTTATTGGTCAACGAGGATGGAACACCAAGACGAATTGACCATGCATTTTCATGGGAAGCGCCAATTGCGGCACATGGCATGATGCATATGGTTATTACCAATGCCCACAATCAGGACCCATACCCAATCGATCTTTTGTTCATGTATATGGCCAATATGAGCTGGAATTCCTCGATGAATACAGCAGGAACGAAAGAAATGCTCACGGCCAGGGATGAAGAAACCGGCGATTACAAAATACCAAAAATTTTGTATTCAGATACCTATTTTTCAGAAATGGTAGCCTATGCTGATTTGGTATTACCCGACACAACATATCTCGAACGCTGGGATTGTATATCACTTTTAGATAGACCGATCTGCAGCGCTGAAGCTGCTGCTGATTCCATTCGCCAACCGGTTGTGGAGCCTGATCGAGATGTCCGACCTTTTCAAAGTGTTTTGATTGACCTCGGTGCCCGAATTAAATTACCTGGACTCACAAATGAAGACGGAAGCCCCAAATATCCAGGAGGATATCCGGATTACATAGTTAATCATGAAAGGGCCCCAGGCATTGGGTCTCTTGCTGGCTGGCGCGGTGAAGACGGAAAAAATCACGGCACAGGAGCCCCTAATAAGAATCAGCTGGATAAATATATAGAGAATGGTTGCTTTTGGGAATACAAGCTGCCACCCGAACAACACTACTTTAAACATGCCAATCGTGACTATCTAGAATATGCCGCCTCGGTGGGTTTTATAGGAGCATCTAATCAAATAATCCTACAAGTATACTCAGAACCAATGCAGAAATTCAGACTGGCAGCCCAAGGTCATGGGCAAATACAACCACCAGATAAGTATCGAGAACGAATTGAAAAATATTTTGATCCAATGCCAATTTGGTATCCGCCACTCGAGGGGGAAGCCATTAATACCGAGTTGTATCCAATGCATGCTTTAACCCAGCGGCCCATGGCTATGTATCAAAGCTGGGGATCCCAAAATGCTTGGCTGCGTCAAATTCATGGAAAAAACCCACTTTATATCAATCGTAAAACAGCAGAATCTTTTGACATCGAAGATGGAGACTGGGTTTGGGTAATAAGTCATCACAGCAGGGTTAAAACACAGGCTCGACTTATGGAGGGCGTAAACGAACTCACAGTCTGGACTTGGAACGCCATAGGTAAGCAATCGGGAGCGTGGAATTTAGATCCAGACTCACCAGAATCTAAAAAAGGATTTTTGCTCAATCACGTCATTTCCGAGTTACTACCAGAAAAGGGAGACGGGTTCCGATATGCCAATTCCGACCCCATAACCGGTCAAGCCGCGTGGTACGACTTACGGGTCCGCATTGAGAAGGCCGATGGCCAAGAAAATGAGACGAGTGAGCCTCAGTTTGATACTCTACACCCCCCCGAGGCCCTACCGAAGAGACCAAAAATTTTACGATATGGACGAATGTATTCCCGCACTCATAAGCTTGAAGAACCAAAATGACCGAAATTCCACAAAACACTTCCGGTAAGAAACTAGGTCTAGTTATCGACCTGGATATTTGTGTTGGCTGCCATGCCTGCGCTGTAAACTGCAAAGAATGGAATACCAGTGGGCATTCGGCCCCTCTTCCGGACAACGATCCATTTGGCCAGAATGCGGAGGGTGTTTGGTTCAATCGCGTCCATACATTTGAGTGCGGGCAAGGAGCTGACGGCCGAACCGTGCACTTTCCACGGTCATGCCTGCATTGTGAACAGCCTGCCTGCGTAGAAGTCTGTCCGACCGGTGCTTCATATAAACGAGCCGAAGATGGAATCGTACTCGTTAACGAAGATATTTGTATTGGCTGCAAGCTGTGCAGCTGGGCCTGTCCCTACGGCGCTCGTGAATATGACGGCGATTCTGGTGTAATGAAAAAATGCACACTATGCATAGATCGCATTTATAACGAAAACCTCGAAGAAACCGACCGACTACCGGTATGTGTCTCAACCTGCCCGGCAAACGCGCGACATTTCGGTGATCTCGGCGATCCTAATTCTGATGTCTCTCGGATTGTTGAAGAACGCCAAGGCTACGATCTCATGCCGGAATTACATTACCAACCAGTAAATAAATATTTACCCCCTCGACCGAAAAGCGCTGCCTATCAGAGCGAACAGCCAAAACGACTTACGCCTATTGTAGCGCATCAAGAGAGTGAAGAAGCTGGCGGTCTATTTCGCTGGATTGATCGAGTACTCACACGATAGTCAAGGTTAAGAATCTTTCATGCACCCAGCTTACTCCGTAATATTTTTCACAACATTTTCTGGCGCCGGATACGGTCTGCTTTTTTTGATGGGTCTGTTCGCCGCTGCACAATGGATAGATCCCGTTCGATGGTTTGGTTTTACCGGATTTTTTTTCGCATTTTCCATGATAGTTAGTGGCCTCATTGCATCCACATACCATCTCGGGCATCCAGAACGAGCCTGGCGGGCATTATCTCAGTGGCGATCTTCTTGGCTCTCGCGCGAGGGTATTTTAGCGGTTTCGGGGTTTTTTCCTTTTAGTTTTTTTGCAATGGGCTGGGTGATTTTCGAAGATCATGGTGGCGCCTGGCGACTTATGGCAGTGTTAACAATACTTTTCGCGGTATTGACGGTATACGCCACGTCAATGATTTATGCTACGCTTCGAACCGTCCGTGCATGGTTTAATCGTCACACGGTTCGAGTATATCTCGCATTCTCTCTATGGACGGGAAGTATTTGGTTTAATCTTCTTGCACACCTATTTGATTTACATACACCCGGAATTGGTATGATTGTTGTCATTACGGGAATTCTAGCGTTATGGCTCAAACGAAAATACTGGATGTTTTTAGATACTTCACCCACTTGGGTACCCCCAGAACATGCAACTGGTCTTGGCGATCTTGGATCCGTAAAATTACTTGATGCCCCTAATACTCAAGAAAATTATGTACAACAGGAAATGGGGTTTAATATTGCTCGAAAACATGCGGAAAAACTTCGTCGGTGGGCCTTCTTTACCTATTTCCTTATTCCTTGGAGCCTTGCATTAATTACTGTTGAATCTGATCCATGGATTAAGATTCCCGGAGCCATACTTGCGGTAATTCTGGTTATGGTGGGAACAATGATAGAGCGTTGGTTGTTCTTTGCAGAAGCCAAACATACCGTGATGCTTTATTACGGAGCGTCAGATTCCTGATATCAAGATGTCAAATTACTCTTTCGGTGGGAACACCTCTGACATCCATCTCAAAATCTAACCCCTCTACAGGTGGACGAGCGTAATACCAGGTGAGCCCACTTCTAGCAGCTCCACATGCAATTATTTCGTCTGCTAAAAATGGATGCAAATCGTAAACCGTATAACTCTGCGTTACGGTTGCATCGCTCCATTTTTTTCCAAGTGCTGCCATACGGGATTCCATGACACCAAGAACATACCTAGCTTTCTGACGCATCGCTTCTGATGATTGGTTACCCAACCGTATTATGCGGTCACCATAACTCCCCAATCCCTCTGGCGCTTCCGCCGAGCCTGATATAACGAAGCTGGTATTTTTTTCTAATACAGGGACAGTGTACGAGAAAGCCTCGAAACAGGGTTCCAAAGGCGGATTATTCTCCGGACAAACGTTGGAACGCGCGATCGGATTTTCCTCGTTGATGAAGATTCCCCAGCGCTCAAGTGTACCGACATAAATTCTGTTGAAATCTACAAACCCTTGTTCAGTAAACGGAGCTGGCGAGCGCAACTCGCATGCGCAGAGTGCTATTAAAGGACGCCCTATCCCGGTCAAATACTCCTCTATCCGTTCGAAGCCCTTGTTAATCGGCAATGGCTTTTTGAACCTAGCTCGTTCAATACAAAACCCCGGCTCAGCTGCAACACCACCCGAATATTGAAATGGCCCGCGAATATAGCGATAACCGCCTCTATTAAATGTTTCAATTTCCATGGATGACCAATGTTATTCAATCACAGCGCGTGCCGCCGGCAAAGCTGCACCAGCTTTTATACCAGCAGCACCTTGCTGCAAAAGAGCATCTTCCATAGCACTCAAGAACAGGGTCACATGTTCCCCGGTAGCACTCTGACCCATAAGACCGACACGCCAGACCTTTCCTGCGAGATCACCAAGGCCCGCACCGATTTCCAAATTGTAACGCGACAATAAAGTAGCCCTTACCTTTGCCTCATCTACGCCCTCAGGAACAGACACGGTATTTAATTGTGGAAGACGGTATTTTTTCTCAACAATCAAAGACAAACCCATGGCCTCTAGCCCCTCCCGAAGGGCATCATGCATTTTCGCGTGGCGTTCCCATGCCTGTTCGAGACCCTCCTCTGATAACATCACCAAAGCTTCATGGATCGCATAAAGCGGATTGATAGGTGCAGTGTGATGGTAAACACGGGACCCCTCCCCGCTCCAGTAGCCCATTACCAAATTTAAATCCATGAACCAACTTTGTACCTTTTGGTTACGACTTCTCACAACATCAGCAGCTCTTTGACTTATAGTTACTGGTGAAATACCCGGCATGCATGAAAGACATTTTTGCGACCCAGAGTACACAGCATCAGCCTTCCATTCATCAGTAAGAACCGGAGTGCCTCCCAATGAAGTGACAGCGTCAACGATCGACAATACTCCATACTCATTTGCCAACCTACAAATGCCAGCGGCGTCAGATTGTACTCCTGTTGATGTCTCTGCATGCACGAAGGCTAATGCCTTAACATCAGAATTATTTCTTAAAGTATCTTCTACTTTGTTAATATCTACCGGTTTGCCCCAATCATCCAAGATCATCACAGGTGCAGCGCCACATCGCTCGACATTTTCCTTCATTCGTCCACCAAATGCCCCGTTTTGGCACACTATAACCTTATCACCCGGCTCAATAAGATTAACAAAACAGGTTTCCATTCCAACCGAACCAGGACCAGACACCGGTATGGTGAGGGAATTTGTTGTTTTAAAAGCATACCGAAGCAAATCTTTAATCTCTTCCATCATACGAGAAAACTCGGGGTCGAGATGACCGATCGTAGGACGCGCCATCGCTCCAAGTACACGAGGATGAACATCAGAGGGCCCCGGTCCCATAAGTTTTCTAACAGGAGGATTAAAAGAGGATGTCATGGAAGGATCTTTCTCGTTCATAAAAAAATATTAAAAACATTAACTTAGAGTATAAAACTGTTATAGAAAATGGTCGGCACTCTAAATATTTAAATTACGTCATAAATGCCTGTTTAAAAATCCAAATAAGCTGAAATCCCTTCTATTTTGATATATAACCAAGATAACAGACTGTTACTGTTGCACTCGCATGCCCTGCCGCGCAAAATATACATAGTTCTATAACTTCTAAAGTAGGGTAATACCTCAATGCGCGACCAATCATTCCGTGGCCATGTTCAAAACCTTGAACAGCAAGGAGAACTCATCCGCATAGAAAAGCCAACCAATCCGTCTGAGGATGTTTCGGCTATTGGTTGGAAAACCTATGATCGGTTTGGAAAATCAACCCTATTTACCAACCTTGAAGGATTTCCTGGCTGGCGACTGGCGAGCCAAGTTATCACCGACCGTCGTAAATGGGCTATTGGTTTTGGGGTATCAGAAGAGGAGGTAATTCCAACGGTCGTTCAACGCATTAAAAAACCCTTAGACCCTATTATAGTTGAAGCTAAAGATGCACCGGTGAAAGAAGTAATTCTCACGGGAAATGATGCAGATTTAACTAAACTTCCAGCAATGTGGACATCCGAGAAAGACCCAGGTCCTTACATCGCTGCCGGCATGGCCGTGATCAAAGACCCAGAAACTGGCATACGAAATATGTCATATCATCGTCAGCAAATATTGGGGCCAGATCGAAGTGGATTTTTGATTTGTCCGCGTCACGCTTTGAGAACTTATCAAAAATATCAAACCCTTAATCAACCAATGCCTGTCGCGATGGTAGTCGGTGTGCATCCGGCCATTTTGTACGCAGGTGGCTTTACAACACGCTACGGAATCGATGAATTATCATTAGCTGGAGGCTTGCTAGAGGACCCAGTGCGAATAGTAAAATGCGAAACCAGTGATCTTGAGGTTCCAGCAGATGCCGAAATAATTATAGAAGGAGAAATCCTACCTGATGCGATGACGGAGGAAGGGCCCTTTGGTGAAGTTACTGGGGGATATGCTGAAGAAGGGTCAACAGAAATTTTCGTCCTCAAAGCAATTACACATCGTAAAGATCCAATATTCTATGGAATGCATTCCGGAGCACCCATGACGGATCCTCAATCTATCACGGGTACATGCATTGAAGCCGCCCTTTTTGAACACTTGTCAAAGGTTGAAGGAGGGATGGACCTCTTGGATGTAAGATGCCTTGGTGTATCTGGTCTGATGGCTGTTGTCATAAAGATTAGGCCACGCAGCGCCGGTCAGGCTAAAACCGCCCTAATGGCCGCATTATCAAGCCCCTATCTTCATCCAAAACTCGCCATAGCAATTGATGAGGATATGGATGCCGCTAACCTCAATCAGGTATTCTGGTCTTTAACGACCCGAGTGCATGCTGATAGTGATGTTTTCAAAATTGATAATACACGAATTTGGTCTCTCGACAACGTATCAGACATTGTCCCGGGTATGAGCCCGATGTACAGGATCGGCACTAAGGTTGCAATCGACGCTACTAAACCGTGGAGCACACGAATCGAAGATAAAACACGGTTTGACCGTGCAATGCCAACCAACTATAGCTCCGTAAATATTGAGGACTTTTTGCCTTGAACAATTTTTATAGGGATGTGATTAAGGCAATCGATTGGGTACGAACCAACCCTGGACCGCTAGAACCCTCGTCTTACTTGGAAAGAATTTCGACCGCGACCAATAAAAGACAATAGAAGGACCTTTAATGCAGAGAGAAAATAAAGTATCCAAGTAATTAATATTTTAGATCTCTGGCCTAATCAGAAGGTCAACGAACTTAAATTCATATCTCAAACCTATTGAGATATGAATTGAATTTAATGGAGAAGAGTCATGGCCGAGCAAAAAGGAATTTTCATAGACAAATCAGGTACGACAGAACCCTCTCCCGAATTATGGGAGCCCGCCATCATAAAAAAATCCGACTTCGATGACGAAATTGAAAGATTGTCTAATATGGCAACACCCAATAATGGCCGTCGACAAAGCTGGATTGTTCACCCGGATTCACACAAACTCGGCGTTGGCTTGGGCTTGGCACCGGGTATTCGCCCAATTCTTGAAGTCCTTAACCCGGGGGAGCAGACACGCCCCATCCGCCACAACTCAACACAGGTTAATTTCTGTATTCGGGGAGGAGGACACTCCGTCGTTGGTGGGAAACGAATAGATTTTGAGCAATTTGACGTGTTCAACTTTCCATCAATGCAAACCTATATCCATGTCAATGATACAGATGAAGTCCAGGTCCGCTTGACGTATACTAACGCTCCGCTCCTTGA
The DNA here is from genome assembly GCA_964499275.1 of uncultured Rhodospirillaceae bacterium. GTDB lineage: Bacteria > Pseudomonadota > Alphaproteobacteria > MPNO01 > UBA2964 > UBA2964. The sequence goes on along the minus strand of CAZCKO010000004.1, from coordinate 59,500 downwards.
AAAGATGAACGTCCACATTGTTGAAGAAGACCCCCCGGCTGATGTTCAAGTAGTGGAAGAAAAAAAAGAAGGAGAGATTGCTGAAGACGATCCCCGACGAAAAAGTCCCTACGGTACATTCGAGCTTACAGACGATGGTGCATGGCTTATGCCTTATGAAATTTTAATAGCGCCCGAATCCGTTGAGTCGCGTGCGCTTCATTGGCCATGGAAAAAAGTCAAAGCCGAGCTCGATAAACTTTCGGCACTTGGTTCTGACTACGTGGGTCGCCGTCTTTACCTTTTATGGAATCCGATGACTGGCCGGACCAACGGCACCACACCAAACTTTTTTGCGACAATTACCATTCGTCCCCCCGGCATTGTAGATAAACCACACCGCCACGTATCTGCAGCTATGAACTATATTTTTCAAGGAGAAGGACGTTCAACCGTCGAAGGTAAAGTTTATGAGTGGCAGTCCGGTGATTTACTGCTCACCGCGCCGGGCTGGGGTGTACACAATCATGCCAGTACCGGTACGGATCCAATCTACGAATTAACAATCCAGGACCAGCCACTGAACATCGTAATGGAATCTTTATTGTGGCAAGAAGACCTAAAGAAACCTTGGAGTGTCCTTGGGGCGGAAATGGGTTTTGATACTAATCGTGAAAAAATTGCGAGCTGAACCAATGATGCGTTTACCAAAAACATTTTTGAAAGGGTCTATACCCCCACTTATCACACCTTTTAGAAATGGATCGATAGATTACGATGCTTATGCCGGTTTAGTAGAGTTCCAAGTCAAAAATGGCTCCCACGGAATTCTCGTAAATGGCACCACCTCTGAACCATCCACACTAACAACTGAAGAGCGCAACCGCACAGTCGATGTTGCCATAGAAGCCGCCGGTGGAAAAGTTCCTATTGTCGCGGCAACAGGCTCGCAGAGCCTAGCTGAAACCGCGGCACTGACGGAGCACGCTGACAAGGCAGGCGCTGACGCATTATTGATCGTGACCCCCTATTACATCCGCCCTCCTCAAAGTGGGCTCATTGCTTACTACAGTGACCTCGGTAAAAGAACAAAACTCCCTTGGATGATCTACCATATCCCAGGGCGCGCTGCTGTTTCCGTTACGCTAAGTACACTTGATCAAATCAGTAAAAACTGTCCCAACTTTGTCGGTATGAAACACGCCGTTGATGACCTTGGTTTCGTGTCGAAATGTATTGATCACTTTGGAAAGGATTTTCGTATCTTTGTGGGCCTTGAGGATCTATCTTACCCAATGATGACGGTTGGTGCCTGCGGCCTTATGAATGCGGTCGGAAACTTAATGCCGGGGGAACTCGCCCGCATGTGCGAACAGGTATGGAAAGGAAATATGAAGGCCGCACAAAAAATTCACTATGACCTTTTCGAGATTAACCAGGCAGTATTTTTTGACACGAACCCAACACCCATGAAATACATGATGAAAAAATTGGGTATCATGCCGAAAAATGAACACCGTCTTCCCATGATGCCAGCATCTAAGGAGCTTGAAAAACGCCTAGATGGAGTTTTGAAGCGGGCTGGGTTACTCGATAAAAAAACCACAAAGAAAGCGGCCTAGAGATTTGGGCAATAATGACTCACACTAATAATATCATTAGGGGTCGTTCGTATTTCTTACGCATAATAGCTTAAATCGGTTGAGATTTCATATGGTTACCAATTCTAATAGCAATGAAGTGGACACGTCTGCTGCGGAAGCATTTGAAAAGTTTTTAGTGCCAACCATCTTTGGACCCTGGTCAGAGTCGATGATAGATCTTGCGGGAACAAAGAAGGGGGACCGATTACTTGATGTAGGCTGCGGAAGTGGCGCAGCAGCACGATACGCAAAGCAGATTATTGGGAACGAGGGTTCTGTATCTGCAATAGATTTTAACGCCGGAATGATCGCCTATGCCAAGACACTTGATAAAAAAAAAGAAATAGAATGGCACCGGGGTGACGTGATAAATATGCCATATCAAGATAACTCCTTTGACATCGTCGTCGGCAATCAACTTCTGCAATTTCTTTCTGAAAAAGGTAAAGCTCTAGCGGAAATGAAACGTGTTTTAGCAGTGGGGGGACGGCTAGCATTAACAGCCTATTGCCCCCCCGACAGGAACCCCGCTCACGCGGCAATTGCAGCAGCATTAGAAGAAAACGGCGTCGACGCGAAGGGGGTTACACATCCATTTTCATTTGGTGACCCGGTTATTCTGGGCGACCTTTTTCAGGAGGCAGGCTTTCGCGATATCGCTGTCGTGCGAAAACAAATGGATAGTTATTTCGCCTCTTCAGAACATTTTATAGAATCTCTTGCGGCTGGTGGGCCTTCTTCGAGGCACGCTCTAGAACAATTAGATAAAGTGGGTCTGGAAAATCTAAAAGCCCAAGTTGCCGAGGCCCTTTCAGGGTTTGTAGATCCTGACAAGGGCTTGCGTGTAATTACTGCAGCTAATGTGGCTCTCGCGACAGCTTAGTAAATCGCCAAACCGGTTTTTTCAATTACGCTTAAATATTTTTTTACCAAATTATCCGAGAAGGGCTTGGCTCCTCTCGAACAGGAGTCACACATATTCCAACTCCCTACTCTTGGTGCATGAATTTTAAAGGCAAAATCAAAGTCTTCGATTTCTTGCGCCGTTACAGGAATAAGGTGCGCATTCCCAATCGCGAGGGCCTGCATTTGGTTTTGATCACCCTTTCCCAAACGTTTGAGGATAGACAAAGTGCCCCTATGGTATCTACAGGCGCGCTCATAATGAGCACGCACACAACACTCCGGATAGCCTAACAAAGAGGCCTCTTCAGCCATCGTTAGGCGCCCACCTGTATTGTTAATATTTTTTATGGCAGCTGCTAACTCCGCCTCTTTACAAATATACCAAGCTCGAAATGGCAACAATTGATTGCGACAATGCTCTTGATACCAATTGGGGAACTCGTCATAAGGCGTGGCATCCCAATAAAAACCTTCAATGACAAAAAAATTTAAACCACAAGCCAACTTTTTGATTGGTTCGACCCATTCCACAGGAGTATGGCCACGTCCATGCAGAAAGACAGGCTTGATGCCGTTTAGCAAAGCGAGGAAGTCATAAATCTCTCCAATCAACTCTCCGCGCTCGGCCTTTGACGCTTGTTGATCAAAAATATCTAACAGAGAACGGTTTATTTCAGAATTTTTCTCTCTCATTACAGGGGTATCTAGACGCTTTCACTTAGTTCTAATTTTATTAATTACTTTACACTGGCTGGAATCCCTTCTGCCATGCAGCTATAATGTTTGGAATAGAGATATATAGGATTTGTGACTATGGCTAGTGTTCTTAAATCAAAACTAACCGTTACCCCGCTCTCTGATGCACTCGGGGCAAAAGTAACTGGGGTCGATATTGGCAAACCACTTAATGCTCAGGCAGTTAAAGAAATTACTCAAGCTTGGCATGATTACATCGTTTTAATCTTCCCGGAACAAGAACTAACGCAGAACCAGCAGCTTAACTTTGCCAAAAAGTTTGGCGATACCGGAACACGGTCGCGCCGCCCAGAACAACGACCCGAAGGCGCAAATTATAACGATGCAATAATGTTGGTGACCAATGTAAAAGATGAAAAAGGACGCTACGTGGGGTCCCTACCCGACGGAGAAATGTATTTTCATCATGACATGTGTTACATGCCAAAGCCGCATAAAGGCACAATGCTTTATGCCATTGATATCCCTTCAACCGGCGGCAACACACGTTTTTCAAATATGTACCGTGCCTACGACCTGATACCAGAAAAATTAAAAAATGAACTCAAAGACCGAACGGCGTTGCAGGTATATGATTACCATATGACACAAACGGTTGATATTGACGGCGATATGACTGGAATTCATAACAGATCGCAGCCAATCTTCGTTCGTCATCCAGAAACGGGGCGCACAGCACTGTATGTCAACAGGCTTATGACCGCCAGGATCGATGGAATACCCCGCGATGAAAGCGACGCCATCCTCGAAGAGCTTTACACGATAAGCGAAGCTGGCAGTAATTTTTATGAACATGCATGGACGGAAGGAGAATTGGCGATGTGGGATAATTACTGCTCTTGCCATGCACGCACCGACTTTCCAGCAAATGAACGTAGGCTTTTACGTCGTTGCACCTTGCTCGGTCAGGAAATGATCGCAGCTTCTTAATATTTATACCGGTTAAAGGGAGTTAATTGTGACATATAAAATCACGCCATTTAACAGCCCAATAGGTGCTGAAATAACAGAAATTGATCTCCGTAAACCGCTCGGCAAAAACAACATCGAGGAAATTTACCAAGCCTGGCTTGATCATATCGTATTAATATTTCGGGACCAATCACTCACAAAGGATGAACAAGTAGCATTCGCCAATCAGTTTGGTAATGTTGGTATTAGAGCAACACCGCTTGAGAACCAGAACGAAGTTACCAATGGTTATGATGGGAGTATTATGTTGGTAACCAATCAGCGTGATGAGAATGGCAACTACATAGGTTCATTACAAGATGGGGAAATGTGGTTTCATCACGATATGAGTTATAGGCCGGAACCTCACAAAGCGACACTATTACATGCTATAGAACTTCCCTCGACCGGGGGAAATACTAAATTTGCAAATCAATATCTAGCATATGAAAACATCCCGGAGGACTTGAGAAAAAAACTGCAAGGCCGAAAAGTTTTACAAGCATATAACTTTACCATGCTGGAAAAAGTTGACCTTAAAAATGGTCTCGATGGCATTCAACATCAGTGGCAACCTATTTTTGTCAAACACCCTGAAACTGGCAAAACGGCACTTTACGTCAGCCGACTCATTTCTGCGATTATTGAAGATTTGGAGAACGAAGACAGCGATCAAATTCTGCGAAAACTTATTGAAATCGCGGAAGACCCAAGAGTTGTATATGAACATGTTTGGAAGAAAGGTGACTTGGCAATGTGGGACAACCGTTGTTCAACCCATGCTCGAACTGACTTTCCGGCTGACGAAAAACGGCTTTTGAGACGTTGCACCCTTGAAGGGTCGCCTATGATTAACGCTGTATAAAATTCTGTGAGGGTTTCGCGGATAACCCACCAGTGTTAGGTTTTAGCTATTATTTGATTTAGACATTACACCTTGAAGGTCAGCTTATGCCAACGATTGAAGCCAACGGTGAAAAAATATTCTTCGTGGATGAGGGTGATGGCCCTGCTATACTATTTATCCACTCGATGGGTACGAATAGTTACTTGTTTCTTGACCAGGTTGCTGACCTCAAAGCCAATTTCCGCTGTATAGTACCCGATTGCCGCGGTCATGGCGCCTCCTCTTTTAATGGGAGTTTCTCGATAGAAGAATGTGCCGCTGACTTAAAAGCTGTGCTGGATCAACTCAACGTAGACAGCTGCCATCTGGTGGGTCTCTCTATGGGAGGTCCAATTGGGCTGTGTTTTAACAGACTGTATCCAGACGTAGCCCTTTCCATGACCCTTGCAAACAGCTTTGCCCGCCTACGCGAAGGGTCAGAAGATCGTATTTATGCGACTCAAGAAGCGGTCGCCTACCTTTCGATGCTTGAATTTGGTAGCCAGTATGCTGGTGATCAGTTAATGCCCACTACCCCTATCGAAAAGCTAGATGAACTCGCACAGGAGATATCTAAATGCCCGCCAAAATCTTATGTCAGTACCATTCGTGCGTTGCTAACTTATGATGCTAGCAGCGACCTCAAACTGGTTACGGAACCGACATTGATTATTGCCGGGCAGGCCGATGAAACTAGTCCAATTACGGAATCAGAATTTATACGTGACGGAATTTCTGGCTCAGAAATAAAAATTATTGATGGCGCTGGACACTTATCAACAATCGATCGTCCCGAAGAGTTTACTGAGGTTCTTAGGACGTTTCTGCAGTCTCAATAAAACTAACCCTTAAATGGGGAGGACGCATTGCCTAAGGTTTTGAACGAAAGCCAGATAGCAGGATATAGACAAAATGGGTTCGTCACTCCGGTCCAAATTTTAGATCGTGATGAGGTAACCAAATACCGTACACATGTAGAAAACACCGAATCAACAATGGGCGATTTTTTTCGCGGTATTGGACAAACAAAATTTTATTTGCGATTTCCGTGGGCTTTCGAAATGGCAACCCACCCTAAATTACTTGATACAGTTGAGGACCTTATTGGACCCGACATAATGGTTTATCACAACACAGCGTGGATAAAGGAGCCTAATGATGATGCCTACGTTAGTTGGCACCAAGACAATACTTACTTTGGGCATAAACCGTGCCAAGTTTTAACCGCCTGGATAGCTCTTTCTCCTGCTAACGAGAAAAGTGGTTGCATGCGTTTTATGCCAACCTCCCATAAAAGTGGATTGCGGAACCTAAAAACGCCGGACACCAGGCAAGGAAACATGCTGTCGAGTGGGCAAAATGTGGATATAAGCGACGACGTCACTGACCCCGTATCGGCGATACTGCAGCCTGGTGAGGCATCAATTCATCACGCGTTCCTGGTTCATGGTTCTTCTCCAAACAAGGGTAAAGACCGACGAATGGGCATCACATTTATTTATCATCCGCCATATCTGAAACAATTAGGTGAAACCCGGACCAGCGCTTTGCTAGTGCGCGGAAAAGACCTATTTGGAAATTTTGATCACGAATTAGCGCCTATTGCTGAAGATGATATAGGTAATACCGTTCGCCACAAGCAAGCCGTCCAAGCATATCGTGCTAAAGTTCGTGAACTCGGAAACATGACGGTCGATAGGTTTGACTAACTAAAAATTTCATTAGTTCGGTTCGGATATTGTATAACGTCGAAGTAATCGACGCTGATCACCAGGAAAATCATTTCTAGCATGGTTGACACTGCGATTATCCCAAATCACGAGATCGCCCGGAACCCATTTGTGCTCGTAAACAAATTCTGATTTTTCACAGTGGGCAAATAGCTTGATTAATAAATTTTCACTTTCTTCTGTCGCCATACCAATAATATCACTTGTCATTAAACGGCTTAAATAAAGTGACTTCCTTCCTGAATCTGGATGAATTTTAACCAGAGGGTGGATGGCATATGAAACATCTTTATCCCGACGCATCTCTTCGCGAGTAGTTTTGTTATAGTTAAAAACGTGACGCGCTTGCAGGTTTTCCAGACTAGACCGCTGAGGTTTTGTTAACGCCTCATATGCCGCCGCCATGGCAGAAAACTTTGTCTCACCACCAATCGAGGGTACCTCCAAAGCAAAAAGCGTGGTGGCCCTGTAAGGCTTCTCTCGGTGTGCACCATCTGAATGGAAATGCATCTCTCCATCGGGAAGAACGCCTATTAACTTACCATCTTCCCGAATATTACTTACATACATAACCCCGCGTTTGGACTGCTTATTATCGGGATCTCCCGTACTCCGGTCGGCTGTATCAGCGTGACCAAAAATTTTAGCAAAATCAGCCTGATGATCATTAGTAATGTCCTGATCTGGAAAACATAGAACGGAGTATTGAATAAAAATATTACGCATCTGTTGAGCCAGGCCTTCGCTGACGGGTTTGCTCAAATCAACACCAGTAACCCTCGCCCCAACTGCGGGGTGTGTCGGTACAATATCCAGATTTGGTTTTACATTCGCCATTATGATCTCACTAACACCAACGTAGCTTACAAAGCTTTTAACTGAATGATAACACTCATTTGGAGTGTGAAACGAGCCCAAGTGTTCTGACATTCTATATATTTTATTCATTTCCGGGTTAACAGGACAATTCAGTTCGTCTAGACTAAAGACCGTTAGTTACATTAAATGCTCCAAAAATAATAAAAGGAGCAAATGAAATATCAGGGAGGTATTTTATGTTTAGTAAATTTGCTATGGGCGTAGTTGCCTTGAGTGCTGTGGCCACGGTAGTAGGCACACCTTCAAAAGCGGTTGATTTTCCAAAAAAAAATATAACATTTTTAATCGCCTACGGTCCGGGTGGCGGTTTTGACACCATTACAAGAAAATTAGCACCGTACCTAAAGAAGAACCTCGGTGGTAAGGTCAATATCATTGCAAAAAATCTGCCTGGAGGCCGAGGTAAGAAAGCGGCAGCTTTCATTGCCAAGCGAAAGCCAGACGGATCTCATATTTTGATGTTTAACATGCCCGGACACGCCATGCCCAATATCATTGGTGAAAAGGCAGGCTATGATGTTCGCAAGATAGACTGGTTAGGCCGCGTAGCACAATTCCGCTACTTAATCGTAACCAGTGGTAAAAAAGGTAAATATAAATCTATTCAGGATGTACTAAAATCCAAAAACCAGATTAAAATTCCAATAACAGGTCCTGGTACGACGGGTTTTCTTGCAAGCTCCATCTTATGGAATGCATTAGGACTTAAGCCTAAATACATAACAGGATACAAATCCGCTCCTCGATATGCTCTTGCAGTGGTCCGGGGAGATGGTGACCTGACCATTCTTGCAAAGGGGACTTTTCAAAAATACATCAGCAGTAAAAAGAAGAAGCGTCAAAAATTTAAAGACTTAAGGCCTATCCTAGAAATAACGAACGGTAAGTCACAATATGGTGTCCCAACGACCGGTGAAATGGGCCACAAAGACTTAGCAATTTTAGGTGGCGACCGCATCGTAGGAACTACTCCCGGAACACCAAAGGCAATTAAAGACAAGTTAGCGAACGCACTATACAAGTCTGTAACTGATCCGGAATTTGTTGCTTGGGGTAAAAAAGTGGGACGTCCGGTGTCTCCTTTGAATTCTGCAGATGCAACAAAACTCGTAGGTGAGTTGGTCACATACTATTCTAAGTATAAGGACGTTCTCGCTGCCAGTAACAAAAAAACACGTTGATCCTCTAGAGGTGGCGGGTATTAACGTATCTGCCACCTCCTTTCATCCTTTGAACAACTTAAAACGCGTTGGAAACGTGGGTGATATCTGGCGCCAGACAATTATAATAATAGGATAAAGTTAAAACACATCACCGGGGAGCAGGGAAGTCCGTGTTTGAAGCATTAATTGAAGGCATTGTTAATCTTAGTACACCACATTCGCTACTGTTATTAGCAGCAGGCTCAGCTGTCGGATTACTATTTGGTGCAATTCCAGGTCTTGGGGGAACAACCGCCGTTGCGCTTCTTATCCCTCTAACTTTTGGTATGGAGCCGTGGCAGGCTATAATTTTAATGGGTGGTGTCATGGCAGCGACCTCAACGGGGGGCTCCGTAAGCGCAATACTACTCAATACACCGGGCATTGCCCCAAATGCTGCAACCACATTTGATGGTTACCCGCTGGCACAACAGGGAAAAGCCGGTATGGCAATCGGAGCAGGCGCTACAGCATCCGCACTCGGTGGCGTAATTGGGGTTATTTCTTTAGTTGCTGTCATCCCGATTATGAAAGCCATTGTGCTTCTTTTCACCCCTCCAGAATTTTTTATGCTTGCAATTTTTGGCCTTTGTGCAATCGCGGTTTCTTCAGGTGACCGACTACTTCAGGGTCTTATAACTGCAATTGTCGGATTAATGGTTGGGTTCGTTGGCTATTACGACGTTACGAGCACCGTAAGGTATGATTTTGGTATTCCGCTTCTGGAAGACGGCATAAAACTGGTGCCCGCTCTTATTGGATTATTCGCGATTTCCGAAATGATCAACCTTGCAGTTAAGGGAGGATCGATTTCAGAGGATACTTCTGATGTTAAAATCAGCCGGATTTCTGACGGTATAAAATCAGTCTTTAAGAATTGGTCTACTACGTTAATAGGCTCAGGTTATGGAACCTTTATCGGGGCAGTTCCCGGGGTTGGAGGCACCGTTGCCGCCTTCTTAAGCTATTCAACTCAAGCACAACGTGACCCGACTCCTGACATTGAATATGGTAAAGGCAACATAAAGGGCGTCATTGCACCCGAGTCAGCTAATAATGCTAAAGATGGAGGGTCTCTGATACCCACCCTTGCCTTTGGAATTCCCGGTAGTGCTGAAACAGCGGTATTCCTAGGTGTCCTGATTTTGCACGGTATTGAACCGGGACAAAAACTTCTTGAGGATCATCAAGACCTGGTCTTTACGTTAGTAGTTGCCCTAACAGCTTCTGCTGTATTTGCAACTCTGGTAGTCCTCTGTCTAGCAAAATACATGGTGTTATTAACTCGAATCAGTGTGCATATGCTAATACCAACGGTAACGATTATCGCCTTTGTCGGAGCCTTCGCATTGAACACAGAAATAGGTGACGTCGTTATAGCCTTTATATTTGCCTTTATTGGTTACTTTATGATCCGCTTTAACTATCCAAGAGTGACTTTTACCATAGCGATAGTTTTGGGAAGTATTACTGAATTGAGTTTTCATCAATCAATGCTGATTTCTGATGACCAATGGTCGATTTTTTATACCAGATGGCTCTCGGTATTTTTAATGATTTTGACCATTCTTAGCCTGGGCTTTCCAACCTTAAAGCGCAAGATGAAGGAACGACGGATAGCAAAAGAGGAGAACTCACAATGAGAATTCCAAGCCATCGACGTGCTTCTGCCTATTATATTTTAATAACCTTGGCTGTAGTGGTTTTATTTATCGTAACCAGTTATCAATACAAGATCACTGATCGGATGTTTCCTCTTTTGGTAGGTTACATTGCGTTACCCTTACTGATTTTAGATTTGATAGCGCTTACTGACAGCAAAGTGGGGGAAAAAATCTCCGTTATCTTTTCTGCTAAAACCCCAGAGGAGGTGGACGAAGATGCAGATAAGACTGTCCGCACCGTAGGGCAAGAACTGAAGATCTTCGCATGGATGGGTACTCTCGTTTTAAGTATTTATTTGGTAGGATTTTTACCCTGTACCCCAATATTCGTTTATTGCTGGATGAAATATCGGGGCGGATACTCTATTCGCGAAAGCGGATATCTTGCTATCGGGACGTTAGTTTTCGTTTATATACTGTTCGAATTAGTACTACAGTACGAGTTATATCCAGGCATATTCTTATATTGGTACGGATAATAAAATATTAACCGCTGACCTTTGATATCCGCTAACTCCAAGCATCTAATGCAGCAGCCTGTTTGCCAGCAATTTGGCCTGTCACAAGGCATTCGGCGAGATTGCCACCAGACATGTATAAATGGCCCCAACCACTACCCAACTCACCCGCCGCATAAAGTCTGGGTATTGGGTTGTCTTCTACATCAATGATACGCTGTTGTGCATCATGTTCCGGGCCACCCTGGGTATTTGAAACAACAGGCCAAACCTGCCCTGCATAAAATGGCGGTCGCTGAATTTTCATCATAGTCCCTGATGGACGGCCGAAATCAACATCATCCTTAGTTGCACAAACTTCGTTCCACCGCGCAAGAGTAGATTCAAGCTCCGCAGGAACCATATCTATCAATTCTGCCAGTTCTGATATTGAATCAGCTTTACGGATTAACCCGGACTCGATTTCCTGAATATTGTCATCGCTCCAATCGTAATGGGCATCCGGATCATTTCTTGTTGGAGCGCCTACCCGATAACGGCGCCGACCTACTTCATCAAAAATTACATATGAAGGAATCCGGGGAAAATCCTGTGTCACAGTATCGTAGTATTCCATTGGTCTGTGCGAAGTATCCTGAGTGTAGGGTGGATTTTCATTCATATAGCGTTTGCCAAATTTATCTACGACAATCCACGTCATTTGTACGACCGCCGTCGCTTCACGACCAGGAATCCAATCGGGTAAGCGTTTCATCCTAATAGCATAGGGGTATTCTGGGTGATCAAAACCATAGGAACCATGATAGTGCCACATGTGCCAAAGTTTAGCGCCCAACTCCTGCGACATTCGAATACCATCCCCGGTATTCGAATTAGTAGTTGCAGCGAGGACTGGCTTCATCTGCCAATATTGCCGTTTCATTTCCTCATTTGCTTCAAAACCACCGCATGCCAATATCACCGCTTTACCCGCTTTTACCTTACAAACGCCATTTTTTGTCTCTACTACCGCACCTTGTATTTCCTTCGTTCCATCGGTTTTATAAACTAACCTTTGAACGGGTGATTCAAGCCAAATATCGATATCACGTTGGGCTACATTGTCTTCAAGCGTCTTAAATACCCTTGCTCCACCGGGAGCACCTCGAACATGCGGATAGTAAGTTGCTGGATCAAAATTCGGTATTTCTTCAATCAATGTTTGATAGAATGTGTCGTAACCTTCAAAAGGATAGTTGGCAACTTTTTCTCGGGGGTTAACAACAGCACCATTAACCTCCGCTAACTTTCTCATATACCGTTCTATTTGTGCCATGCCATCCGCCAATGCTCGGTTCACTGATGAAGGCGTACGACCACCGTTAGTGGCTTCGAGATATTTAAAGGCTTCATTTGCATCATGAGCAGAGCGCATCGCTCCATACGAACAGACGGAAATACCCCCGGGATTGGCCATCTTATCAAGCAACAAAACTTTTGCGCCAGCATCAAAGGCTTCAATTGCAGCTATCCCACCGGAATATCCATAGCCAACAACTATTACATCATATTCAGCATCAAATTTTAATGACGTAGAATTATCAGAACCGTCTAACATAGTAATTCACCCAATCACAATTATAAGTCGCACTTTGCCTCAGCCCCTTCGATGGCGCAACTATACGGCAAGTCAACGAGACCATCATTTATCTAATTCAACTCGTCATTCCTAAATTAGATCTCGATTCTTTATAGCGTTGAGTTGAATGCTCACCAGCAGTGCATGGCAAAAAGATTGGTGTTTCGCCGACGGAGAGACAACTAGGAAGACACTCAACATGGGTATCATGCGCGTGGTTAAAAAACAAAACGATGGAATGACGATTTCTCCCAGAATTATTATTCATCACTCGGTGTAAGCTCGAGTGGTATTTGGAATTTGTCCAACGCAACATTATATCTCCCAAATTTACAACAAATGTGCCGGGAATTGGCTCAACGCGAACCCACTCACCCGAAGCTGTTTCAACTTCAAGGCCCCCCGCGGTATCTTGCAACAAAAGGGTTATCCATCCCCAGTCGGTATGAGCACCACAACCCAATTGATTGTATTCGGTATCTTCAGGATGAGGAGGATACCGTAGGATGCGAAGCGGTGACTTTTGCTGCGAAAATGTTGGATCAAAATAATCAAACGGCATTCCCAGTGACAAAGAAATAAGACGAGACACCTGAAGCCCTACCTTCCATACCGCTTTTTTATAAGATTCCAATTGATCTCGAAATCCCGGAAAATTATCCGGCCAAATATTTTCTTTGTAACCGACAGTCCCCGGAATATTTCCCATTGTAAAGTTAAAGGATTCTTTTATGTCTCCCGGGGATTCATTATCAAGCCTTTGTGTTTCCGGCGGTTCATACCCGTTAGAATAACCTCGCTTATTCCATCTTTTTTTCCAAATTTCTGGTTGATCAAAAAATCGGCTCGTCGCTTTGAATGCTCCATCAATTAAAGCCTGATCAACCCCGTGATTTGTAATATAAAAAAAACCAGTATCTTGGCATGCTTTGCCAATCTCCTTAGAAATTATTTCACTGGCTATCTTATCCTCAGCGAAGCTGGGCCCAATATCAATTACAGGAAGGTCACTCGTTGTCATAGGTTCTGAATAGATAATCATTCCGTGTCCTCCCAATCGCGGAGTTAAATTTTAACTACATTAGAATAGGTTAATTCAAATAATAATTTAGACCTAGGCTGTCAGGCACTTCATATTATTAGGGTGATAAATGGACCTAAATTTGTCAAATCCAAATGAATACAAAACCAAGGGACGCCCGCTTGCTCCGTTGCCCTGACCGTGTAAAAGTCCTTTCAACAGAAATGCGGAGGAAATCAATGAGTACAGTGTCAGGCAGCAATTATGCGGGCCAAATTGCCTACGAAGATTTACGAGAGTGGTTAGTTCTAGCGGACCGCCTCGGAGAGGTCGAATACGTGAAGGGCGCAAACTGGCACGAAGATATTGGCCTCGCAGCAGAAGCTGTTTTACGAGAAGAAAATGGTCCTTGCGTTGTATTCGAAGACGTAGAGGGTTGTCCGAAGGGCTTCCGCTTACTCATGAATATGTTTGCTGGCACTCGTCGTAACATGACGCTTGGCTTTCCCGACCATTTAACAAAGTGGGAATTATCCAATGCCTATCGCGAGAACTTTTTAGAAGATCAAAAAGTGATTAAACATGAAATTATTGACGATGGGCCAGTATTTGAAAATATCCTGACCGGCGATGACATCGACGTAACCAAATTCCCTGCTCCGATTTGGCATGAAAATGATGGAGGTCGCTATATCGGCACTGGCACCTACAGCGTGACAAGAGACCCTGAAGAAGGTTGGTTGAATGCGGGCGCCTATCGCGCTCAGGTCCACGGGCCAAAGGAAGTAGGTTTCCTGACAGCCCGTGGACACCATGGTTACATTCATCGTGAAAAATATAAGGTGGCTGGAACAAAAATGCCGGTATGCATGGTTCTCGGTGGGGACCCGCTTTCCTTTTACTTCGGCGGAACAGAGACACCTTACGGTGACTTCGAGTTAGACTACGTTGGCGGCCTAAGGGGGAAAGCCATGCAGCTCGTCGAGGGTAAGGTCACGGGGCTGCCTTTTCCTGCCAATGCCGAGATCGTATTGGAGGGTTATGTAGATCCAAATGAGACCATGATAGAGGGCCCATTCGGCGAATGGACAGGACATTATGCTGGGGGTAAAGAACCCAGAACAGTACTTCGAATAGAGGCAATATATCACCGGAATGACCCCATTCTTTTAGGCGTACCTCCAATGGGTCAAGGGCCCGATGAGCTTGCCCGATACCGAGCCGTTATGAGATCGGCAATGCTAAAACAAAATATCATCGACGCGGGTGTCCCCGACATTCAGCAGGTTTGGTGTCATGAAACGGGTGGCTCGCGAATGTTACATGGGGTATCAATAAAACAGCGCTATCCTGGACATTCACGCCAGGCAGGTCAAATTGCGGCACAATGCAGGGCTGCCGCCTATGCTTCAAAGTATGTTATCGTCACAGATGAAGACATAGACGTCTCACGTCTTGATCAGTTAATTTGGGCGATGATGGTGAGAACAGACCCCAAACGGTCTATCGACTTTATCACAGGAGCATGGGACTCTCCTGCAGATCCAATGTTAACTCCGCAACAGCGTGCAGTCGGTGACATGACTCATTCTGTCGCTATTATCGATGCATGTCGGCCATTTGATTGGCAAGATCAATTTCCAATGTCTAATGCGCCAAGTCCAGAAGTAGCTCGAATGGCAGAGGAAAGGTTTGGCCACCTGATGAAGGGGCGGTAAAAATCCGGATGGTTGTTTTGACCGCGCCAACAGATCTTTTACCTGATAATTACTTATCCATTTCGGAACAATTAGAGCGCAATGTCGTTAATAGTCCAGCATCCGATGCCCTGGTTTCAATAGAAAATGGGGACTCTATTACCTGGCAAGAACTCTGGGACTGGAGTGTCCGTATCGCTCAATTTCTACGGAACCTTGGAATACAGAAAAATGACAGGATCCTAGTAGTTGGAGAGAGCACCACAGAGCATCTTATCCTGTATTACGCAATACAATCTTTTGGATCCACCTACTGCACCATCAATACCGACGTAAATTATAATCACTTAATCGAAATGGTTGACCGTATATCACCAAAGCTTATTTTTATTGAGCGAGGGTTTGGGAGCCTGATTATTGAACCCAAAACAAATAGACAAAAATTTTTCTTCGAAGATAGAAGACGCGATACCGACCTTTTTACCAGATTATCAAAGCTCCATAGCAAAAACTTATATCATCTTAAAAATACCCCAAATGACCACTGTGTTATCTGTTTCACATCGGGGACATCGGCCCAACCAAAAGGAGTTATCCATAGCTTTGGTAACTATCAAGCTATTGCCCAACACCAAATAGAGCGTTGGTCACTTAATAACAACGATCGAATTTTAGAGTTTCGTTCCATAACCTGGGCATCAGCCCACATGATTTCGTTAAACCCGACTATTTTGGCAGGCGCAACGCTACTATTTGCAAAAAATTTTTCATATTCGCGTTTCGTAAACTGGATTGAAACATATAGCCCCACCATAATTGTTGCCGTTCCAACAGTTGTAAATATGTTACTGGAACAGCCTATTAAAAACGGCAAAGAAATCTTTAAAAATGTTCGCTTTATTTCATGTAGCACCGCCCCATTGATGGCCGATGCCCATCGACGGTTTGAAAAAATCTATGGTGTGGAATTGGTTCAACTCTACGGAATGAGTGAAGGGGGTATCATTGCTGCAAACACCCCCGGAAATCGGAAAATAGGGAGTGTTGGAACCGCCGGAATGTATCAGAAAATTTCGATAAGAGATGACAACAACAACTTGCTGGAACCGGGTATTGTCGGCGAAATAGAGTCTGTCAGCGCTCAGCATGCTAACGCTTACCTCTATGCCGGTGGAGAAACGGAGTCGTTAAGAGGAAAACCTCTTAAAACCGGTGATCTTGGGTTTTTTGATGATGAGGGGTTTATACGAATTACGGGGCGAGCAAAAGATGTTATTATACGCGGCGGAGTAAATATTTCACCATTAGAAATAGACTCCTTAATTTCGCAACAACCAGGTGTACTTGAAGTTGTGACCTTTGGGATTCATGACCCTGTCTATGGAGAAAATCTTGCCAGTTGGGTAGTTATTTCACCGAATTCAAAACTAACCGCGACGGCGTTGGTGCTTTTCTGCAACGAGAACCTTCCTGAAAAAAAACGCCCAAAATATATTGAACTAGTAAAAGAAATACCCAAAAACAACCGAGGGAAAATTGACCGCAAAGCGGCTAAGAAAGCATGGGAAGATATCCACAAATGACCTATTCAGACACCTATTCTCAATATGACTATTTTATGGGCCGTTGGAGCCGAAAGGTAGCAGCACTATTTCTCAAAAATATTGACACTAAAACAGGGTTGAGCTGGCTAGATGTAGGTTGCGGGGTAGGCACATTGACCCAAATAATTTCTGAAAAATATTCTCCATCGACAATGATCGGAATAGACCCCCTAGAAACTTCGATCCAGGCTGCAAAAAACCACCCTCATCATACCGACATTCAATTCGAGCTGGGTAATGCTCAAAACCTACCGTTTGAAGATTTAAGTTTTGACGCGGTGGTATCAGGACTCATGATCAAATTCGTAACAGATAAAGCAAAAGCTATCAGTGAAATGAAACGCGTGACGCGAGTGGGCGGCATTGTTGCCTTGTACGATTGGGATATGGCCTCAAATATGAATACGACCCGTCATTTTTGGTCTGCAGTTGAAGATACAACGCCTGTTGACCAAAGCACTAGCACAACGACTGGCACTCCGATCGCGGAAGCCAACACTTTAAAAAATTATTTCGAGGAGTCCGGACTGAATAACGTCCAGCAAAAAACCCTTTCCTTCACAACATGCTTCCGTGACCTTGACGATTATTGGAAACCCATTACCACAAATTCACAAAATGTGGGCCGTTTTTATAAAAAAATGTCTGACGAGCATCGCAATGCCGTTTATGAAAAACTCAAAGAGACCCTCCCCTTCAAGAAGGATGGCTCAATTCAATTTGAAAGTCGTGCCATAATGGTTCAGGGCTATGCTTGAAATTTAACGTCTCGCATCTGCCAATGCTTGCGCATCATCATAAGACGTTTGAACATTTAAGACTGCTTGGCGTTTTTCAACATCTACAGCCTTGAGTGCCCGTTCTAATGCCCCCGGCAAATCCTCAGCATTATCCACTCGTTCGCCATAGCCACCATTAGCCTCAACAATTTTTTCAAATTCCGGATTTGGTTCAAGCGCGGTCAAAGGTGAACGATTCATACGAGAAGCTGCACCTTCCGGATGCAATCCAAGTGTTGATTTTCGTACCGAGCCCCACATGCGATTATTGAGAATTATAGTACAAATTGGCAGTTCTAGCGCCGCACCCACAAAGTGTGCCGGTGTGGGATTACCAAACATGTAGGACCCATCCCCCGCTACATTAAATATCCTTCGAGAACGATCTGCTAGCTGCAGACCAAGTGCCGCCCCATTACCCCAACCCAATCCACCAGCCGGGCTAGTGCCGAATACAGTCCCAGGAGGTCTCGATCCTAAAAATCCGACAGGCAGCTGTGATTCACTTACTAAAGCATCGTCCGCGTTCATGGCCTGTCCAATACAATGCGCAACCCATGGGTATTCCATTGGCCCACCCACGGACTGGCGTTCTAGCAGTGCTTTCTGGGTGTCTAGTAATTCCAATTTTTCTTCAGCGACAACCTTACGAGTGACAGCGATACGATCTTGATCTGCAGACATAGCATCTGATAGTGCTTTAACAATTGCTGCGGCATCACCCGATAGGGTTAAATCACTTCGAAACCCTCGAATAGGATAATTTGCAAATAGCGGATCAACACCAGCCTGAATAACCTTGGTATCTGGGCCTATTTTATGAAGGCTTGGAATCCAGGGAGTATCGGCTTCCAATGTAAGAATCACATCCGCGCTTCCCAGCTTAGGTCCTGGCTCAAATCCTGCATGCATAGCATGGCTCGTAGGCAAATTTACATAGCGTGGGCGATAACAAACTACCGGGATAGCAAACTGATCAGCTAATTCCTCAAGCGCGGCGACGTCTTCTGGAGTCTGTCCAAACGATGAAGAAATTATAAGGGGATTTTTTGCCTTACTAAGCATATCCGCTGCATGATCAATTGCATTGGGATTAGGTATTCCTGCTACCGTAGGGTTGCGACTTGACGGACTGTCATAAGTAAAATCACCGGGCACCTCGGCCAGAATTTCCCGGGGGAGCGTTAAATATACGGGTCCCCTGGGTTCGGACATCGCTATCGTTAGGGCTCGATCAACTACTGTTTCAAGTTGTTCCAAATTCCGCAGCTCGTAATCCCATTTGACCAATTCCCGAACCATACCTGCTTGATCGAATAATTCCTGTGCCCAATGGATGAAGATACTTCTTGCTCCAGGTAAACCCTCTTCGGTAAGGGGTGTACGCCCAGCAGTGAACAACATGGGTATCCGTTCTCTCGCCGCATTCATAATCCCGCAAACACCGTTTGCAGTTCCTACAGTCACGTGAAGCATTACAGCTTGTGGCCGGCCAGTCGCCAGAAAATATCCGTGTGCCATTGCTACGGCTACATTTTCATGCGGAACCGTGACAGGAATAGGCGCTTTCGCTTCACCTAACTGGGCTTTGGACAATGCTTCAATTACAGAAGCAAAGTCTGTCCCCGCATTACCAAACAAATAATCTACGCCCCGGTCTGCTAAAAGCGTAAGATAGGCCTCTGCTGTAGTATCAGCTTTAATCTTTTGTTTTGCCAATTTAGGTCTCCCCGAATCTAGTTTTACATTAAGACAATTATGTCCCACGTTGGCGTCATTGCACAGCGACAATCTCATAGGCACTTGAAGATAATGGCAATTAGAATTTCCTTAATTTATGGCGCAATTTTTGCGGTAATCGGTATAGTGATGCCATTTTGGCCCATTTGGCTAGAGTCTAAAGGCATAACCCCAATAGAAATTGGTCTTATCCTTGCGGTGGGAACGTGGAGCCGAGCTATTCTAAATCCTCTCCTCGCCCAAAGTGCCGATCGGCATGGGCGCCCGGACTTAATGATTATTCTACTTGGTTGGGGGGCCCTAATTACACATATTTTATTCTTTATTTCAGATGGATTTTGGAGCCTTTTTATAATTAGCGTGTGTTCCTCGATTCTACTCTTTGCCATGATGCCAATGGCAGATGCTGTAACCATGCTGAAGGTTCGTGCGGGGACTATTGATTACGGAAGAGTGAGACTCTGGGGATCGCTAACCTTCATCGTTGCCGCTATCGGAGGAGGGTATTTTCTACAGGGTAAAAAGGCAGATTATATTTTGTGGCTTGTTATAGGACTTTTGGTGTTGACAGTTGCCATCTGTCATTTAATTCCGAGAACCAAAACACCGGGCACTGACAAGTTTTTGGCACCCTTTTTAAACATAATAGGAAATGGGCGGCTTATCATCTTTATGATGTCTGCAAGCCTGATACAGGCTAGCCACGCTGTATATTATGGATTTTCTACATTGCATTGGCGTGCCAATGGTCTTGATAAGGTGACGATTGGTGGTCTTTGGGCTGAAGGGGTTGTCGCGGAGATTATCTTGTTTGCAATAGCCGGTAAATATATCGACCGCATAGGGCCTATAATATTTTTGACAATTGGAGGACTTTCTGGCGTTCTACGCTGGTCGATCCTTGGTATAACAACAGACATTACTTACCTGATTTGCATTCAATGGCTTCACGCTTTTACATTCGGTGCCACCCATTTAGCCGCTCTTTATTATATCGCAAAATCTGTCCCAGCGGAATTTGCTGCAACCGCGCAAAGCCTGTATTCCAGTTTCGCCGTAGGAACTACTATGGCCTTTGCGATGCTTGGGTCAGGCTGGCTTTACGAAAACTTTGGCGGATTTTCTTTCATTGCAATGACGGGGTTGGCTTTTATGGGTATCTTGTTATTGCCATTAGTCAGATTGTTCTCGATAAAGAAAACTGAACTATAAAATATTGTAATTATAGAGCAGACTTATAGGAAGTTGTCCTTGGGCCTAATGTTTCAGTTGAAAATTAGCTTTTTTGTAAAACAAAGGCGCCTATTTTGATTTTAACCCGAATTCTCCTTATAACACTCGGTCTCCTTTGGGTCTTGGGCTTAATTCAAATACTCGTTCCAACACCATATGTCTTTGATTTATTAATCGGCCTCCTTGCGTGCACAACCATTTGTGCTTTACCGCAAGCTAACCGCAGCGTGAAAATTCTGTGTTCTGTTCTTGTGACAATAACAGCGGTATTGGCACAAATTTATGACCAGTGGGGAGCAATCGAAGATGGTTTAAGGCGCGCAATAATTTTTCCGACCTTCCTAGCAACCATTTTACTCCTAAGAGCAACAGCCGAGCAACGGCCCGAAATTATTGCTGCCAGAAGTCTCTTTACCGCCCTTGAACCAGAGAGACGGGATAGTGGATTAGTCGTTGGTGGCTTTCTTATCGGCTCGATCCTGCAAGTAAGTGTATTCGCAATTATGGCCCCAATACTTGGTCGTAACGCCAAGGAAAGTGAACGTCGCGAAGTATTTATTGCAGCGATGCGGGGTATGGCCCTGGTACCCTTGTGGTCTCCATTTGTCGTCGGAATGGCTATCGCCAGCCAATATTTGCCCAAGGTGCCTCTCTGGCAGATCGTATCAATGGGGCTGGCACTTTCCTCTTTTTGTATCGTTCTATCTATTATCTGTTTTGATCGCAAAGGAGGGCTTAAGTCTTTATGGCAATCTCTCATGACATTAGCCCCGATTGCCCCACCTATAGCTATTGCTGCTCTGCTAGTCATCGGCACATCGATTGCTTCAGGATTTTCCACAATGCAATCACTAATTATGGCTTTACCCATACCATGTCTGATAGCGGTCTTTTTCTCGCCAGGCGGATCAATTCCCACAGCTCTTAAAACCACTATTCAACGTTTGCCACGGATAGGTCCGGAAACCGCGATTTTAGTTTTTGCCACCGTTCTCGGTAGCGTGTTCGAAAAGGCTCTTCCAGACATGGGTCTATTAAATTGGTTACAGAGCCTCCAGCTTTCAGCCACTGCGATTATCTTTATATTGATTATGGCCATGAATATTGCTGGCGTCATGGCCATTCACTCCATTGTTTCGGGAACCATCTTGTTGGTGCTCTTTACAAGTATTCCCACCGGGGTATCTGATCTTATCATTATGCAGGCAATATTAACTGGTTGGGGTTTATGTACCGCTGTATCAATTAGTAGTCTTTCTATTGTAACGGGAGCATCGATGTTTGAAATTCCCATGACGCGACTGATCAGTTGGAGTAATTTCATTTATGTATTCGTAGGCGGCACTTTTTGCGCTGTAATTTTATCTATTATCAATCCCCTTATGATGTCTTAATCATGAGGTGTCTCATTCGCCTCTGTGGTCTCATAATTATAGCGATGGTCATTTTTTTGATAATAGACTTCAATGGTTTTTATTAATGGGCCCTGTTAACTCTCACGGAAGAACCGGTAATCAAGTCCTGATTGGCGCTGGATGGGGACTGGCTGCCGCAATAGCGCATTCCTTTGTTCCCATTGCAGTTCGTTTATTAGATCATATTCCCGCTATTGAGTTGGTGTTTTTTAGGAACCTGATTGGCCTTATGATACTACTCTGCATAATTTCCTGGCAGGGAAATCAATTTTGGCAAACCAACCGTCTTGGCTTTCATATACAACGTAACTTGGCAAATTTTGCGGGCATGTGGTTATGGTTTGCCGGCCTTGCCTTTCTTCCAATAGCAAAGGCCGTCGCATTGCATTTCACCGTGCCACTTATGGTGGTCGTCTTGGCGGTTATCTTTTTGCGGGAACGACCTGGTATTATACGCTTAGGGTGTACACTGGTCGGCTTTGCGGGCGTCGTCGTTATTCTTCGCCCAGGTGCGGTGCCGATGAGCCCAGCAGCGTTTCTTGTGCTTGGTTCGGCCCTATCATATGCAGGGGTTGCAATATATACGCGGTCTCTTGGAAAAACAGACCATCCAACCACAACAACTTTCTATTACCAATTCACATTGACAGTTTTTGCTGCTATTTCGATGTATTTGGGATGGTTTTTGGCTAATTCTTACCCGGACTTCGGGTTGCCACTTACCTGGTTCAGGTGGGTAACACCCCAAATCACCGATATCCCTGCACTACTGCTCCTAGCCGTCTCGGGAACCGCAGCACCCTATTGTCTTGTAAGGGCTTTTGTACATACCGAAGCAACAATCATTGAGCCAATCGAGTACCTACGTTTACCCATCACGGCTGGCTTAGCATACCTCGTATTTAATCAAACAACCGATTTCTGGGTATGGGTTGGCGCAGCTATCATCGCTGGCTCAACCTACGTTATGACGAGGCACGAAGCCAAGCACGCTGGTAATGAATAAAAGCCTAACTCCCCATCGTATCTATTTTTCTGGGGGTGCATTACTGTTTAGAAGCCAGCCCCACCTTTGCTGGGCACGCTCGTAGGTCTCGGGGTCAGGCATATTGACCTTCGGATATCTATCTTTCCAATGAAAGGGTTTGCAAGCATTTATTACAGCGCGGCTATTAGTGGTGTCGCCAATCGCCTTACGATCAGGGTGAATAGAAGGATCCAGCCCGGTCGACCAACCCCTTTGTATTATATCAATATCAGTGGCCGGATCTGCTCTGAAGCAAAGCGCCCACATCACATCCTCTAAATTGGATGCATCGATGTCTTCATCAACCACAACTACAAACTTCCCAGCGTACGCCCCCAATCTGCACTGTGAGGCAATCTGACCTGCCTGCGTTGCATGGCCAGGATACCGTTGCTTAATAGATACCGCTGTAAACATACGCCCACCACCACATTCATGGCACCACGCCACCTGCACATCTGGAACGCCGACTGCTTCAATTTGTTCCTTCAACAAAGCAGACCTCACTACAGCACGATAGCGGGACTGTTCTTCTGGTGGTCGCTGAGGCGGACAACCGAGCATTATTGGATTATTGCGATGATAAATTGCCTTAATATCTAAAGTCGGACCATTATGTTCGGGGTTTCCATAGTAACCCGTCCATTCTCCAAAAGGCCCCTCGGAGTGAAGATTGTCAGGATAGCAAAACCCCTCGAGAACAATCTCAGCATTTGCAGGGAAGGGCAGGCCAGTGTGCTTGCCAATTACACATTCAATAGGGCGGCCTCGATACGCCCCCATTATGTCAAATTCACATACTCCGTAGGGAATTTCTGAAGAGGACATAAGAAAACTCAGCGGATCTATTCCAACAACAACACAAACTGGCATGGGTTGGTTTTTTGACATGTATTTTTGACGGTGAATCCGACCATGCTTGCCAGGCGAAATATAGAATCCTACGGTTTTTTTATCATGAACCATTACGCGATAGGTCCCAACATTCACCCAATCTTCTTCAGGGTCACGGGTAACATTAAAGGATCCAGTGCCAATATATCTGCCACCGTCCCCTTCATGCCAAAGGGGAGTCGGGAAAGATAACACGTCTACATCGTCCCCTTCCATTATGTTTTCCATTACCGGCCCAGTTTCTACGGTCTCATAAGGGATTGGATTTTGCACAATCGATTGATAAGCCTTATTGAAGGCTACGCTTAATTCAAATTTTGAAAGGTTTGGAGGAAAACCAAGGGT
Source organism: uncultured Rhodospirillaceae bacterium (assembly GCA_964499275.1). Taxonomy (GTDB): domain Bacteria; phylum Pseudomonadota; class Alphaproteobacteria; order MPNO01; family UBA2964; genus UBA2964. The sequence goes on along the minus strand of CAZCKO010000004.1, from coordinate 35,073 downwards.
AATATTTTGGCGGCGTCCGCCAAAAAAATTAGTGAAGACCCGATGGCCCTTGGGATAACCCGGTATTTCATCAAAGAGTGCACAGGGTGCTGTTTCACTGTGAAGAAGCAGTTCCGCAGCAAGGCCGATATCCTCTTCCCAGGTAGCGCCTTCAACACGTCTCAACTCTCCAAGCTTTTCAACTTCCTCAATATATTCCCTAAGGTCACCGAATGTGACCTTGTGAATAAGACCTGCAGCCTGCGAGCCATCCATTAAAGAAACTCCCCAATTATGTTTATCGCACTAAGTTAAGCTCCGTAGTATATTCTGTAAATCCGAGTTTCATTAATTGATTGGCGAGTACTTTTCGTGATGGAGCAAAACACTACTGGTAATGCAACCCGCACGGAAACACTTCGTGGTGTGGCCTGGATGTCAATCGCTGTTACCGGCCTTGCCGGAATTGTCATTGCTGTCCGGGCTCTCAAGCCAGATATAACCATCCCCGAAATACTCTTTCTAAGAGCGATCATCGGTTTAATTGCCATTTCTGTAATCATGGTTCCCAAGTATGGTTTGAGTAATCTTTTAACTAAGCGGTTACCCTTTCAGATCCTCAGGAATGTTACCCATGTGAGTGCACAATACTGCGTTTTTTTTGCCGTCATATCTGTGCCACTCGCTGTCGTTACCTCAATCGAATATACCATTCCTGCCCTAACCGCTGCTTTCGCCGCAATGACTATAGGCGAGCGGGTTAAATTCTATCGCTGGATTGGAATGACGGTAAGTTTTTTAGGTGTATTAATAATTGTTCGTCCCGGTTTTGTACCTATCAGCATACCAACCCTTATGGTTATCTTGGGGGCAATATTGTTTTCGGCACAAAATGTAATGGTCAAGGTCCTGTCCCAAACTGAAAGTGCTGGAACAATGGTCTTTACCATGAACTTGATTCAGTGCCTCATTCTTTTGGGACCCGCAGTATATTTCTGGGTAATGCCACAATGGCATCATGTACCGTGGCTTCTACTCCTTGGGACGTCTGGGATTATAACCCATTTTTGTCTCAGCAAGGCGTTAGTCTTAATTGATACATCTGTCTGTTTTCCTATCGATTTTCTTCGTCTCCCCTTTATCGCTTTGATTGCCTATATTCTCTGGGGCGAAACATTCTCACCATGGGTCCTTCTAGGTGCATTGGTTATCTTCGCCAGCACTTATTTTTCAGTTCGAAAGGAAGCCAAAGAAGCCACGGATGAATAATGAGACGGGAAACTTATTCAAACATTATATAAATAAGCACTAAAAGCTTGTTAATACTGAGCAGTATTCTTCCCTGAATTTTGTAAAAATAAATCGAAAGATTTTTTTAAATTCTGGTATTCAACACATTTTTTACCACATAATTTTTGTAAAATTTTTAAATGTTTTACGGCTAGAAGAGGTTGATTCATTTCTAAATAGGCCTCACCAACATACTCATTAGCACCCTTATGACTTGAGTCTAGTCTTAAAGCCTCACTATAATTATCGATCGCAAGATTCAATTTATTACTCTTACGATAGCTAAAGCCAAGCATATTGAGGACATCAGCCAGCTGAGCCTTGTCATCGATACCAGCTTCAACTATTTCATTAAGCAACTCTATTGCGTCGGAATATTTATGCTTTTTTATAAGACTGACTGCCTCGTTATATTTGGCAGATGCCTCTTCGGCTGTAATTTCCTCTACAGCGAGTGTTGGATTAATAAATAGCAAAAGTATCAAAATGGGCAGCAGCGCCAATGGTAATTTCTGAAACATACAAATCACTTGTTAAAACATTTAATTTTAAAATCCGGATTATTTTTCATTTAACATTAATCTTGGACAAAAGGTTTAGGGGAATTTTAACTCTAGCTCTCCACAAAGTTTTTATTGAAATTAATTTAGGTATCGACAAAAGGCTAGCGCCGTTCCATTTGCCTGCGGCCGAAAAGAATATCACGGGACCTTTCATTCAAAACCTCCTCGGGTTTCCGCCGCTTGTCAGCAAGAAGTTCCATACCTAGCTGCACTGCGGGACGCAAAGTAATTTCATCAAACCAACGTTTAACATGAGGAAAGTCATTCCATGACTGGCCATGGAAGCGATGAACCCGCACCCACGGCCAGCAGGCCATATCCGCTATTGTGTAGTCCTTACCCGCAAGGAAACGGGTTCTGAAAAGTTGTCTATCCATGACATTATAAAGGCGAGCCGTTTCCAGAGTAAAACGAGTTATAGCGTATGGGACGCGTTCTAGAGCGGCATCTCGAAAATGATGGGCTTGACCACAAATAGGCCCGACGTTAGCCATTTGAAACATCAGCCACTGGATCACTTCATAGCGGGACTTACCCGAGACCGGTAAAAACTTCCCAGTTTTTTCGGCCAGGTAAAGTAAGATTGCCCCCGATTCGAAAACTGAAATAGATTTGCCACCCGGTCCGTCTTGGTCAACCAAGGCAGGTATTCGATTATTTGGGCTAAGCTCCAGGAATTCCGAATCGAACTGGTCCCCAGCGGTGATATCAACTTCTTTAACCTCGTAATTCAAACCACATTCTTCCAGCATAATGGAAACTTTGTGGGCATTAGGCGTCGGCCAAGAATGAAGGGTGATCATCTTCTTCCCTTATTGTTTCCCGTACCGCGGTGTACGGTGTACGTCGTTGCACAAAATATGACAATTGCACCAATCCACGTCCAGATATCTGGAAACTCATTAAACAAAACCCAGCCAAACGCGGCACCAACAGGCATTCGTAAAAAATTGACAGGTTGGACCACTCGGGCTGCCGCCATTGCTATTCCTTTTGACACCGTTACATACCCAATCGTCGATAAAACTGCAGCACCAATAATAGTCGGCCAGTCAACCATATGTGGTAGTTGCCAATCTTTAATCGCCATTGGAAGAGAAATGGGTACTAGTAAGAAATTGGCATAAAATACAATGACCGTAGTTGGAACCGCCTTTGAAAGAGATTTAATCAAGGTATTAACACTAGCGTAACTAGCCGCACAGGAGACCGCTGCAACGGCTGCAACGGAAACTTCTATAATTCCTGGTCGAAGGACAATCAGAACACCAGTAAATCCAACAAGAGTAGCGAGCCAACTCGGAAGGTCCGACCTTTCTCGCAAAAATATGATCGCAAAGGCAATTGTAAATAGTGGTGTGGCAAACTGAAGGGCAAAAAACTCGGCAACAGGCATCCGTCCCGCTGCATAAAACCATAAAAATATACCAATATAAGAAAAAATACCGGTCATCAAAACTGAGACTGGCCTTTCGGGCCAAAGGGTTGACGCTCGAATCTTAAAGATCATTGGGGCGAGTATGATCACTGCTATGACAGATCGAAAAAATGTCAGGAGAAAAGGAGAATAGGTTTCCCCGATAAATCGGATTAAAACGGCCGAGCCAACATAGCACACCGCACTGACAGACATCCAAAACGCCCCCTGGACTGCTATTGGAAGATTTTTCATGTGTCTCCTGTTCGTTCCGAGCTAGTACCACGCCTTACTGCGTATGTCGTTGCGCAAAATATCACCACGGCGCCGATCCAGGTCCAGAGATCTGGAAACTCACTGAACAACACCCACCCAAATACTGCAGCGATGGGCATCCTCATAAAATTTACCGGTTGAACAACTCGTGCGACAGTCAAAGCGATCGCTTTTGTAACAGAGAGATATGCCATAGTTAGACATAAACAAATTGCTACGATAACACCAAAATCATATAAAGTGGGCTGTTTCCATGTAAGAGCTGCCATTGGCAAAGAAATGGGGATCATCAGAAGATGCGCATAATATACAATCATCGTTGCTGAGACATTACGCGATAAAGATTTAATAACTGTATTGTCACTGGCATAAAATAATGCACTGATGAGTGCAGCTATTGCCGCAAACGATACTTCTATGATACCGGGCCGAAGTATTATCAGTACGCCACAAAAACCGATTAAAGCTGCTATCCAACTTCTCAAATCGGATTGCTCGCGTAAAAAGATGATTGCGAAAGCCATAGTCAAAAGAGGTGTGACAAACTGTAGGGCAAAGAAATCGGCTATGGGCATCGATGCAGTCGCGAAAAACCAAAATACAATACCTAGATAGGTAAAGACGCCCGTCAAAAAGTGCATGAAAAATCGTTGCGGGATAAATACGAGATTGCCGCCTTCCCTGAGATAAACCGGCGCTAATACCGCCACGGCCACGAAAGAACGGATCATGGTCATTTGATATGGTGTATATGTATCTCCCACTTCTCGTACTAAAGAGGCAGAACATGCGTAAAAAATACAACTCGATAACATCCACAAGGAACCAAGGATAGGGCTTGAAATCGGCTTCATACTTTCTTCGCCTGCTGCACCGCATACCATGCTGCGCCAAAAATTATCAGAGCGCCAAACCAAGTCCAAAGATCTGGAAATTCACCAAACACCATGAATCCCATTGCAGCTGCGATCGGCATTCTTAGAAAATTCATTGGTTGGACCACACGTGCATCAGCGAGTGAAATACTCGACGCCACGCAAAACTGTGCCATGGTAGCAAAAAGCGCCACTCCAATCAGAATAGGCCAGTCCTCTCCCTCCGGCGTTTTCCAAGTCAGATAAGCGGGAATAGCCGACAAAGGCAAAATGAGGACGTTGACATAAAAAGTCATCACGGTAGGGGAGTCGTATCGCGACAAAATTTTAATACAAGTATTCACAAATGCGTATGCTCCCGCCGTTCCTAATGCCGCGGTGATACCTAGAGACACCGGTATATAACCCGGACGAATTATAACCATCACCCCTAAGAAACCGACCAAGGCAGCTAACCAGCTTTTGATTCCTACTTTTTCACGCAATAAGAGGGCCGCTACAGCAATAGTAAAAAGCGGAGAAACAAACTGTATAGCAAAAAAATCACCGACAGGCACATGCTCTGTGGCGTAAAACCACAGAAGGATCGCAACATAGGTAATTAAAGTCCTTAAACAATGGAGCGGAAATGCCTTGGTCTTAAGTTGATTTATTCCACCCCGAAGAATTAAGGGCGTAAGAACCATCACACCAAAAACACAACGCAAAAAGGTCAACTCGAATGTCGGATAGCTGCCAGCCAAATAACGCGTAAGCGTCGCTGATGAAACATAACAAAGAGACGCCGCCAACATCCAGATGGCTCCCCTTATTGAATTAGTGTATACGGCATCTGTCACTTAGAGGTCGCCTCCTTATGAATAACGTAATAAGCAGCAGCAAAGATGACCACCGCACCAACCCAGGTCCAAATTCCGGGAAGTTGCCCAAACATCACGTAACCAATAGCTGCAGTGAAAGGCATACGTAGAAAATCGAACGGCCAAACGACCCGGGCATCTGCGGTTGCGATTGCCTTTGTTAAAGCCCATTGACCCCCAGTGGTGAATACACCTAACACTATTATCCAAACAATTGTCTGAACAGGTGGCCATCGCCAGGAAAAAAGCAACGGAAGCAGGGCTAAAACTAACATGATAATATTACCATAAATAGTAATTGTCGTGGTGGTTTCTGTGCGCGTCAGGATCTTAATAAATACATTGGTGATACTGTAAAATACTGCAGAAGATAGTGCGACCAGTGTCGCCAACCCAACAGTTTCAAACCCGGGCCTGAGAATGATCAATGTTCCAATTAAACCAACGAGACAAGCAAAAAAACTGCCGATACCGGCTTTTTCGCCTAGAAATATTGCCGCGACGATTATCATGAATAGGGGCAAGGTAAACTGCAGGGCATAAACCTCTGCAATGGGAATATTCGCAAGGGCGTAGTACGTAGCCGCCATGCCGAGGTAGGTAAAAAGACCTCTCAATAAAAACAAGTGCCAATTTTTTAATGATTCTCGGCCAGCCGAAGAAACATGTCGATAAAAGAAAGGAAGTAAGATGACAACTGCTACAAGTGAGCGCCAAAAGACAATTTCTAGGGTATTTAGGTCTGATGAAAGCTGTTTGACGATACCTGCATTTAACGAATATCCGACAGCAGCAATAATCATCCAGGTAATCCCCCAGATGGCTGCCTTACGACGAGCTGAATTGTTCTCAGAGGTATCAGTCATTCTTCGCTTTTTGTATTGGCTTCACGGCGCAGAACGTCATATGCACCGATAAAGATAATAATTGCTCCTAACCAGGTCCAAATGTCTGGTAATTCAGTGAACATCAAATACCCTACCAAGACCGACCATGGCATCCGAAGAAAGTTGATCGTTTGTACAATTCGGGCATCCGCCTCTCTAATTGAAAAAGACAAGCAAACCATCGCTCCCATGAATAGAACACCCATCGTAAGTATCCATGGTACCTGACCCCAGGTAGGGGTAACCCAATTTAAAGCGGCTGGTATAGCGGACAAGGGTACCACTATCATGTTAGATACCATGGTAATGACGATCGGACTCTCGGTTGTACCTAGCTTCTTAATAGCTATATTAGCTGCTGCAAATGCAAAAGCGGATACGAGTGCCGCAAGTGCACCAGGGTTAACAGGAATAACGCCGGGGCGTACTATTATTATGGCTCCCAAAAATCCAATAGCGCATGATAACCAGCCTCGTAGACCAACAAATTCTCCCAATAAAATTCCAGCAAGAAGGATAGTGAATAGCGGTACCGTAAATAATAGTGCCTGCACGTTAGCAATATCCATCACCGAATACGCATAAAAAGATGCAAGCATGCCGCAAAATGATAATAATCCCCGAATAAGATAAAGCCCTGACCGCTTCTTTATCCCTCTCAAGGATCCCTTTGGTAATGTCATAGCAAAAGGAATAAGTAAAACCGCACTAATACTGCTGAAAAAAAATACAAGCTCGAAGACACTAAAGTCGTTGGAAAGTCTCCGGACAAAACCACTCGCCGTTGCCTGGAACCCTGTGGCGAACACCATCCATAAAGCTCCGCGGACAACCGAATTTGAAAATATGATTGATGTCATTGGTTGGGGGATCCATTCGATATAGTATTAGTGTTTTTATTATTTGCTTCTCGTAACACTATGTAATAGGAAGCGGCAAAAATCACTGCAGCACCAATCCAGGTCCACGTATCAGGTAATTCAAAAAACATCCAGTAACCAATTGCTGCTGCGAAAATCATTCTTGTAAATTGAAATGGTTGCACTACACGTGCATCTGCCGAACCAACAGCCAATGTAAAACATAAACCACCAACAGCACTAAAAAAAGCGGCAGCAATTACCCACTGGAGTTGTACAAATGTTGGGCTAACCCATACAAAAAATGTAGGGATCAACGCCAAGGGTAACATTAATAAGTTGGAATAAACTGTGATTGTTCCAACACTCTCTGTTTTGGTAAGTAGTTTTAATGTTGTGTTAGACCCTCCAGACATCATCGCAGACGCAATGGCAGCTGCAGAAGCCAATGTGAGCTCAATTACGCCAGGCCGCATTACGATCAAAGCACCTGCAAAACCAATAAAACAAGCTACCCAGGCTTGCCGATCCGTCTGTTGTTTTAAGATTAGAACAGCAAGCACAATGGTGAATAATGGGATTGTAAACTGTAACGCGAATACATCGGCAATTGGCATTTCACCCCATGCGAAAAAGAGCAAAACCATGGCAGTGTATGCAAAAAACACCCGCAAAGAATATAAAGGCAAGCGATTTGTATGCATAACGCCGAGCCCTTGGCGCAAGAGCCATGGCACAAAAATCAACAAACCAACAACATTTCGAAAAAATACTAACTCCAATGTTGGTATGGCTGCGTTTAGCTGTCGTACACAGGCACCGGCCGCCGCACTGAGTAACATTGCCAAACACATCCATAGAATGCCGGCGATAGGACGGTTTGGTTTCAAACTTATTCCTCAATTAGTTCTAGCTGATTTTATGATCGAGGTTTGTAATAAAAATAAACAATCATTTATAGGGACTAATAACATCTGAATCTACTAATCTAACCCTCCTATTATTACGGGTTTGCTCGGTAATCTTGCCGATATATTTTTTAAATCGCCACCTATTTAAGGATACTAATTTGAAATAATCTTATTCGGCGGCTGTAGCCCTAACATGGCGTGGAGTAAGTTCAAAAGCCTCGGCGAGCAACTCGTAGGAACGACAACGTGTTTCTAGAGTAGGACAAATTGTGAGTATTACAAACTCATCCACATCATAGGTTTTCCCCAAGGCCAGAAGTCCATCCCTCACCTGTTCTTTTGTACCCCATACACACCTTTGGCGATTGTATCGCCTTAATGCTTCTTCTTGGGATGAGTATTCATAAGCTTCTGCTTCTAGAAATGATGGCACCGGACCAGCACGACCAGTGCGTTGGCGGACTGAGGAAAGATCTCGGCATTTCATCAAGCGCTCTGCCTCTTCTTCGGTGTCTGCCGCTATAGCAAACACTCCTATATTAACGATAGGCTTTGCCCAAGTCCCCGACGATCTAAAATTCTTTCGATATGATGTCACAGCCTGTGGCCCGCCCTCTGCAACAATAAAATGAGCAAAAGAGAAAGGCACACCAAAGTAAGAGGCAAGTGAAGCGCTTTGGTCACTTGAACCTAACATCCAAATATCCGGAACCGTTGGCCCCGCCGGCATTGCCTTTACACCGACGAATGGATGGTCTTTGGGAAGCTCACCTGCCAAATAACCCATCAAGTCTCTAACCTGAACAGGGTAGTGTTCCGCTCCGAGGGCTCCCGGTCCAGTTTGTAACGCCTGATCAGTTATTTGGTCACTTCCGGGAGCGCGCCCAATTCCTAAATCTATACGCCCAGGGTAAAGGGTTTCTATTGTCCTAAAAGCTTCAGCGACCTTTAGTGGGCTATAGTGACTCAGCATTATTCCGCCTGAGCCAACGCGAATGCCCTGTGTCCTACCTGCCACTTGCGGAATTAAAATTTCTGGAGCGGCGCCAGCCAAACCCTTGCTACTATGATGTTCCGCCAGCCAATAACGATTGTAGCCCAACTGGTCCACCTTCTCTGCAAGATATAAAGTATCTGCTACAGCGTCCGCCGGAGTAGCGTCTGTTCTAATGGGAGACTGATCTAAAACACTTAATTTTATCATAAATATATTTTAAACAGCATTTTTACCGAATGCACTGTGCACTTGGCCAAACTGAATACCAAGCATAGACTGCTTCAATGATTGACGATCCGTCTAGTAAAAAAAAGTTTAACAAACCAGAAATGTTAGAGAGTAAAGCCAATTGGCTTGACCTATTTCGCGAAGGCCGAGGACTTTACACGATTTTGCTCAATCTCGGGATCGCTCTCCATGCAATAGATATTTTTATTATTACGACAATCATGCCAACGGTCGTAAACGATATAGGTGGTATCACCTATTATGCCTGGACCTCGATGCTCTACATGGTCGGAACAATCGTTGGAGCCTCTGCAGGTGGTTACCTTCGTGACAGGTTAGGTACTCGGCGAGGCTATGTTTGGGGAGGCATGACCCTACTTTTAGGCACAATTGCATGTGCTATTCCACCTGACATGATGACCTTATTAGCCGGTCGAGCAATTAAAGGGATCGGTGGTGGCCTCGTAATTTCACAATCTATGGCACTGGTCCGTGATTTTTACTCACCCAAAATTCGAACACGTATTCTGGCCGCCATTTCTACGACTTGGAGTGTTGCTGCCCTATTTGGTCCGGGGATAGGGGGAGTTTTTGCGGAACTTGAGTCCTGGCGTGGCGCCTTTTGGGCACAGGCCCCCGTTGTTATTGCTTTTATTGTTATGGCCTGGAAATTAGTACCAAACCAGGGAGGAAAACAAGATGAAAAGCGTTTTCCCTGGCGTCGGTTATTAATGTTAGCGGCTGGAGTATTGGCTGCTGGGCTCACCAATCAATATCAAATGCCATTGATCAGTACAGGGCTTATCTTGCTAGCGATCTTGCTAGTATGGCTAACATTTCGTAGAGACGGTATCTCCCAAACAAAACTCTTCCCCAGTTTCGCGTTATCCTTTTTGTCACCTGTTGGTTTGGCCTATTGGTCATATTTTCTAATATCTGTTACCCATACAACCTTGCTGATCTTTACACCCCTATTTTTGCAAGTCCTACACAATATTACTCCATTACTATTAGGGTACTTGTCTTTAACATTTTCGATAGGCTGGACTATAGGGTCGGTCGTTGCATCTGGATGGTCCGGTTTTTGGGAACGCAGCGGGTCATTTATCGGAATGTTATTTGCAGCCGTTACGACCATTGCCTTTACCTTCTCAATTCTCTCTGGAACCATCGTAATGGTTACAGTTTGGAGTGCATTAATAGGGCTTGGAATAGGAGCAACAAATGTCCTAATGACTAATTATGGGATGAGTGTTGCACGTAAGGGCGAAGAGGCGATTACTGCAGCATCGATGCCAACAATTCGATCCCTGGGTGTAGCTTTCGGCGCCGCAGCAGCTGGTCTTGTTGCTAATAGCGCTGGGCTAGATCAGGGAACTTCAAAACAAACAATTTACCAAGTTGCGGCCTGGGTTTTGGGTTTCTCAGCTATCATTCCCATGCTTTCTGCGCTTTGCTGCTTACGCGCTGTAACTTGGGGTTGGCGTTTCCGAACAGATCGCTAGCAGAACTGGCCCTCCACCTTTAAGATAGTAAAATCAGTTTTTTCTAAGGACCTGAACATGACCATCAAAACTATTGCTATTTTAAGCCCTGGGGAAATGGGTGCTGCAACGGGGAAAGCCTTTAAAGAGAACGGTTTTAATATAATCACGGCACTTGAAGGACGTAGCGAGAATACTTTCGAGCGGGCGAATGCGGCAGGCTTCCGAGATTGTGGATCGGTTAAATTGGTTTTAGCTGAAGCAGATATTATATTTTCAATTTTACCCCCGGGTGATGCGCTGGTTCAGGCTGAGCGGGTTGCTTCTGAAATGTCCGAAACTGGCTACACGCCGCCTTATTTTGATTGTAATGCGGTATCACCCGAGACAGCTGCAAAAATTGGTGCCGTTATAGATAACGCTGGTGCCGCATATATCGACGGTGGAATTGTAGGAAACCCGCCAGGGGCTTCAGTACCAACCCGTTTCTTTGTTAGTGGTAGTGGAGCGGAGAGTATGAATATTTTCGACGGCAAGGGAGTCGAAATCAAACAATGCGGGAGTGAAGCTGGCACCGCTTCTGCGATCAAAATGTGTTACGCGGGTATAACAAAGGGTACTAGCGCACTCCATGCCGCAATTTTGATGGCAGCCGAGAAGTTAGATGTATCCGATGAATTACATAAAGAGCTAATTTTTAGCCAAGGCGCTATTTATAAGCGCATGGAAGCAATGACATCCGCCCTTCCCGCAGTTTCCAATCGTTACATTGGTGAGATGGAAGAAATCGCTAAAACCTTGGGATCCGTCTTAATGCCGACCGGTTTTCATCAAGCATCAGCCGAATTGTATAAGTTGATGACAAAGTCACCTTTTGCATCAGAAATTCGTGAAACAGTGGATAAAAATAGAACCATGCGTCAAACGGTGGAGGGCTGCGCTGATGTAGTAGAGGAAAAAGAGGTGGCCGAATAACTATGACCAGACACAGTTAGTCTTAGCTCCTCCAGAGTGGTTAATCCATTTCCCTTTACACCTAAAAGATGCGCCGGACACTGGTTACAATCACTACTGCCAAAACCTAATATAGGGACGGTCAGCCCTGACAAAGCCGCCGCCTTTTTCCGCAGCTGGCATTCCACACCTCCAGGAACCAGCATTACTTTTTTTACGGAACCAACGAATGTTAGCCAGTCAACGTGCCAATATCGCTTCTTATTAATTTTGAGATGCCGTCTAACTCTCCCGGCCATGCCACCCTTACCTCGAGCACTACCAAAATAAAGATAATAGCCAGCAGATAATTTGACATTGCCGAGAGCACCGATATCGTCTGAATATATTGCATCTAATTCTATCAAAAGGACATAGGCGCCGGGCATTTCAAATACATCATCAACTTGCATCATACGTCACCGGTCAGGACTTATTCTTAAATGGTAAAAATTTTAATTCTAAATAGCACAACATTAGACCTTCCAAACGGAAAGACCGCAAAAATTAGCATAAGGCGTAGCAACAGAGCTCGGCGGCTAAAAATTAGAATATTACCCGAAACAGGGCAGGCGGAACTAGTTTTGCCAAGGTTCATAGAGGAACAAAAAGGGATTTCGTTTCTTAGACAAAAAACAACCTGGGTTGCAAAACATCTCCGTAAATTTTCCGAGCCAATTCCATTTAGGGACGGTGCAATGGTACCACTATTTGACAAGCCTCTCAAAATAATTCATGTCAGCGAAAAAGGAGCTGACGTGCACCGCCAAGACGAAAACCTGCTAGTGAGGGCTCCAAAAAATGTTTTAAGTCGGGTTATAACGACCTGGTATAAACGCGAAGCCGGGTGTGAAATAACGATGTTGGCCAAAAAAAAATCCGCTCTACTAGATAAAACATATAGTCGACTTACAATTCGAGATACGAAGAGCCGTTGGGGTAGCTGTTCTGCTTCAGGAGCTCTAAATTTTTCTTGGCGCCTAATCATGGCACCTGAGTATGTTCTAGATTACATTGTTAGCCATGAAGTGACCCACCTAGCAGAGATGAACCATTCAAAAAAGTTTTGGCAGATTGTTCGAACACTTTCATCGACGGTCGATGAAGGTAAATCATGGCTGCGCCAAAATGGCCACAATCTACATCGTTATGGAGAAGAACTATGGGGACCAGAATAGGTATTATAAAAAACGGCTGAGCAAATTACGATAGCACCCAGCCCTACCCAGATTTCCGGAACTTGGTTAAAGAAAAAATATCCAATTAAACTTGCCCAAATTACCTTAGTAAAATCTGCGGGCAGAACCAGTGTGGCGTCTGCATGGCGAAAGGACTCAGTTAGAGCTAATTGTGAAATTGTTCCTAAAATTGCCACCATTACCATCCAGCCAATCTGTTCGATGGACGGCCATTGCCAAACAAATATAGCAAATATAAATGCAATTGGGGCCTGAAGCAGGCTGGCATAGAGTGCCACAGTAACCGATGTATCAGTACGGGTCAGAATTTTTATTACCACTAAAGCTATCGCCCACAGCATATTTGACATTAGGACCATAAGAGCTCCAAGGGAGACAACCTGCAAACCCGGTCTAAGAATTATTAAAGCGCCAATGGCTCCGATAATTAGTGCAACCCAACGATGTGCTGTCATTTTCTCACGCAGAAAAATGACAGCACCTAATGTCGCAAATAGCGGCGCGGTAAGCCCTAAAGACACAACCTTCGCCAAGGGTTCAAGGCTTAAACCATAAAAAAAAGCTAGCATCGCCACGACATTCAAAATCGAGCGTAAAATGTGTAACCAAATTTTCTTCGTAAACAATGGCCGTAATCCACCCCGCAAGAAAAGCGCAGACATTAGAATTAGGCCAAGAAGTTGCCGAAAAAACGCTATTTCAAAAACATGGATACCCTGTGAAAGATATTGTACGGTCCCATTTGCCCCGGAAATTGAGGCAGCAGAGCCAAGCATAAGGCCAATGCCCTTGGCACTATCAGGTAGCGGCGCAAATAATACCGCCAATCTAGATTTAATTTTAGGCATTCATCAATTGTATTTGAAAAAACTTTGTATATCACTTTTTATGGTGGATAGCACACCTACACATAATCCTGCTAAAAAAGTCTGGTCTTTAAATGTATTGTTTCAAACATGAAAACTGATTGCTTTGATTTTAAATTGCCCAGGGAGCTAATCGCCCAAGAACCTTCCTCGCCGAGAGACGCTGCCCGACTACTCCACATAGCGAGAGATTTTGATGATTTGATAATCCGTGACTTGCCAAAATTATTGTCCCCGGGTGACGTCCTTGTATTAAATAACACCAAAGTCATTCCCGCTCGCCTGCGCGGCCTTCGTAATAACACGTCCATAGAAATTACATTGCATAAGATAAATAACGATGAAAGCTGGTGTGCCTTTGCCAAACCCGCGCGGAAACTTCATGAAGGAGATATAATTAAATTCTCATCAAATTTTTTGGCAACCGTGATAGAAAAAAGGGAAGCAGGAGAAATTGTGGTTAACTTTTCAGGTCAAACGTTTTTTGAAGGATTAACCAAAAACGGTTTAATGCCTTTGCCTCCCTATATTGATCGAAAGAAAGGTACAAGAAAGTTTGATAATCAAAATTATCAAACGGTTTATGCCAAAAATCCTGGAGCTGTCGCAGCGCCGACAGCCGGCCTTCATTTCACAGAAGAACTTCTTCAAAGGATTAAATTGGCAGGTATCGAAGTAATAGAGGTCACTCTCCATGTTGGGGCAGGTACATTTTTACCTGTGAAAGTCCAAAATATCTATGACCACAAAATGCATTCCGAATGGGGAAAGCTCGATGAAACTTCAGTAGAACGAATTATTGAAGCGCGCAGAGCAGGTGGTAGAATCACAGCCTGTGGCACAACGGTTTTGCGACTTCTTGAATCGGCCTCTAAGGTAAATGGCGAACTCGCATCTTTTGAAGGCGATACAAATATTTTTATTACACCCGGCTATAAATTTCAGGTTGTTGACCGTCTAATTACCAATTTTCATTTACCTCGTTCTACACTTTTTATGCTGGTTTCCGCATTTTCCGGCCTAGAGAAAATCAAGTCGGCATATAATCACGCAATTGAAAATGAATATCGATTTTATTCCTATGGCGATGCCTGCCTTCTAGAACGCGGTGAATTTCAATGACAGAGAATGGTATCAAATTTGAAATCTTTAATACCGATGGCTCAGCACGCAGGGGACTTTTGAGAACTGCGCACGGCTCGGTAAATACCCCAGCGTTTATGCCTGTCGGTACAGCTGGAACGGTAAAAGCCATAATGCCAGAAGACGTAGCGGCTACCGGCGCAGAGATTATTCTCGGAAATACCTACCACCTTATGCTACGTCCGACTGCTGAGAGAATTGAAAGCCTCGGTGGCTTGCATAAATTCATGAACTGGCATCAACCTATTTTAACAGATTCTGGTGGATATCAGATTTTCTCACTTCGAAATCGCAAAACAATCGAAGAAAAGGGAGTAACGTTCCAATCCCATATTGACGGAGCGAGGATAGAGCTGACACCGGAGAGATCTATTGAAATTCAAAATCTTTTGGGCTCAGATATTACGATGGTTCTGGACGAGTGTACCGAATGGCCGGTCACTGAAGATAAAGCACGCGATTCCATGGAACTTTCAATGCGCTGGGCTGCACGGAGTAAGGACAGATACGAAGAAAGGTCAGGGTACGGTTTGTTTGGTATTGTCCAAGGTAGTATTTTCCCTGAACTTCGTCGGCAATCAGTGGCTCAGTTAGTGGAAACAGGATTTGACGGTTATGCCATTGGCGGTCTGGCAATTGGAGAGCCACAGGATGTGATGTTTGATGTTTTGAACCACACGGTACCGGCACTCCCCAAATTGCGTCCTCATTATCTTATGGGGGTCGGAAAACCTGGGGATATTGTAGGAGCCGTAGAGCGGGGGATTGATATGTTTGATTGCGTAATTCCAACAAGATCAGGAAGAACTGGTCAGGCCTATGTTCACGGGGGCTCATTAAATCTTAAAAATGCGAGGCATGCGGATGATGACAGACCTCTAGATGCTAAGTGTAGTTGTAGAGTTTGCAAAAAGTATAGCAGAGCATACCTTAACCACCTTGTTAAGGCAGGTGAAATGCTGGCGGGTATGCTTTTAACGATTCATAACCTGCACTACTATCAAACCTTGATGGCTGAGATTAGAAATGCAATTGAGAAAAAATCATTTGATAGCTTTGTGGAAATATTCCAGGAACAACAGAAATCCGGGCCTATAATATCGGAAATAAACTAAGGGATGGATAGTTTTCATGACAAAGACCAAAGACGAAATACTAACCCAACTGGGAAATGCTACTCCACTGCCTGCTTCTCCTGAACAAGCCACGCTTGAACGAGTTGGTAACCCTCAAATTGGTCAGACCTATCTCATTCGTTTCACCTGCCCAGAATTCACGAGTCTTTGTCCCATTACCGGACAACCCGATTTTGCTCACTTGATCATAGATTATGCACCTACTGATTGGATCATCGAAAGCAAGTCCTTGAAACTCTACCTTGGCTCATATCGGAACCACGGCGCCTTTCACGA
Organism: uncultured Rhodospirillaceae bacterium; assembly: GCA_964499275.1. Classification (GTDB taxonomy): domain Bacteria; phylum Pseudomonadota; class Alphaproteobacteria; order MPNO01; family UBA2964; genus UBA2964. The sequence goes on along the minus strand of CAZCKO010000004.1, from coordinate 18,833 downwards.
GGATTGTACCGTCGGGATAGGAAAAAAGTTGGAGGAATTACTTTCGCCAAAGTGGCTACGTATTGGTGGATATTGGTACCCGCGCGGTGGAATACCAATCGATGTATTTTATCAAAGTGGCACCCCACCATCAGGACTCTGGATACCTGATCAAGATGTACCATCTTATCGTGGTCGCGGGTAATCCGCCCGACGACTAATGACTTTAACTAATGCCATACGTAAGCATGCTCTCGCACTCGGGTTCGACGCGATTGGTTTTGCACCTGCCTCACTCAGCACCAACACGCAAAAGGACCTTAAGGACTTTATTTTAAAGGGATATCATGGCGATATGGGTTGGTTAGGCCAGCGGGTAGAGCAACGTTCGGAGCCAACAGGCCTCTGGCCGGAAGCCAAAAGTGTTATCGTAGTTGGCCTGAATTATGGACCAGACGGTAATCCACTAGATACTCTAGAAAAACCCGAGTGCGGTTCAATTTCCGTCTACGCACGTGGTCGCGATTATCATGACGTTGTTAAAAAGAAACTTCGGGTCCTAGCTCGTTATATTACTGAACAACATAATGGTGAGGTTAAGATATTTGTTGATACTGCACCGGTTATGGAAAAACCTCTTGGAGCGAAAGCTGGATTAGGGTGGCAGGGTAAACATACGAACCTAGTATCTAAAACCATTGGATCCTGGATGTTTCTTGGGGAAATTTATACAAATTTATCGCTGTCACCTGAAGACCAAATCGAGGACCATTGTGGATCTTGCTCCCGTTGCCTATCCGTTTGTCCAACAAGCGCTTTTCCTTCCGAATATATGCTAGATGCAAGACGCTGTATTTCCTACCTAACAATCGAGCATAAAGGACACATACCAAAAGAATTTCGACAATCGATCGGCAATCGTATATATGGCTGTGACGATTGCCTCGCTGTTTGTCCATGGAATAAATTTGCCTCTAAAACTAAGGAACTCGACCTAGAATCTCGGATTGAGCTTCGCTGGCCGGACCTTGCTGACCTTGTACAGCTGAATGATGCTGCCTTTAGATCATTATTTTCCGGATCTCCCATAAAACGTTTAGGGCGTGACAGGTTTATACGAAACGTTTTAATTGCGATCGGAAATAGTAAGCTATGCAACTTAACACCACTCGTACATTTAAAATTAAATGATAAGTCTCCGTTAGTGCGCGCGATGGCTATTTGGGCATTGTCCCAACTGGAGGCCCCCGAGGCATTTGGTAAAACTCGTGAAAAATATCGGTCAATCGAAGAAGATAGTAATGTTATTTCAGAGTGGGACATAAATCTCGACGGAGATAAAGTAACCTTTTCTAACTAAGGTATCTTCGGTTCAATGCTGACGCGGCACTTTTAAATAATCGTGACGATCTCCAGAACGAATGACAATGTCTAATTGGTGCGATCCACGAGTTATCCGTAAACTTATATCTGCCCCTGCAGGCCCTACTGCCCAAAATTTTCGGTACATATCTGATAAACTATCAACAAGCTGGGATTCAACCTCTTCAATAATATCCCCCACCTGAATATCAGCCTTATCTGCGGGGCCCCCGCCGTGAACACCAGAAACAACTAAATGGCCCATTGCCTCTGCAGTCTGCATTCCCAACCATGGCTTTGAAAACGATTTAGCGCGACCCGTGGTGACTAACTCTTTAAAAATTGGTGACAGCAGGTCTGTTGGAACAAACATATTTCCTTGGCTTTCACTATTAGTCCCGCCAGGGTCTTGAACAAACAACGAGCCAACACCCACCAAAAGCCCTCTAACAGGGTCTATTAGCGCTCCCCCACTCCACCTTGGATGCAATGGCGATGTAAATATTGCTTTGTCCAGCAGGTATTCCCATGATCCTGCAAATTCTCTACGATCCTCCACCTTTCCCAGAATTGAAGCCGGCACGCCTCCAGCCGCTGCAATAATGACTTTATTATCAGTTAATAAATCATCAACATTTGTAGCAATTTTGAGAGGCTGTAAATTAAGAGATTCCACAACACGAACCAGACCAAAGCCAGTCCGGTGGTCATACCCCACAACCTGTGCTGGCACTTCCTTGCCATCAGGGCCACCGATAAAAACGTCAGTAGCTTCGGTTATCAGGTAACCAATTGTAACAAGGGTTCCGTCTTCATCGATTAAGACCGCGTTCCCCTCTCTCTCTGTACCTAAGTTTCGAGCACTATGCGCATCGGGAGGCACCTTAGACTTTAGAGAACGCACCGAGGAAAGGCCAACCTCCAGATCAAACGAAACATCATCATCAGTGGGTTGTGGTTCGGGTATTGGCGGCTCACCGAGTGGTAAAATTCCATCAAGTCGATGTCCATTCGCACGCGTTATTTCTGTCAAATCAACTCTTCCAATTTAAAAATCGGGCCACTTCGTCCCCAACAGGGTTTTCACTGACTGTAGTTTACCGACGTTTATATTCTGACAACAAAACTTACTCAATTAAGTTATAAGAAGATGATCATTTTGTCAGCGTCAATTACAAATTTAGCCTTTTATTCAACCGTTATCCCCTGGTTGACGTTTCAAATAGATGTAACCGCCGTCAACAAGGAGGTTTGTTGCAGTGATAAAAGAAGATTCTTCCGATGCTAAAAACAAGACAGCGTTAGCTATTTCTTCGGGCTGACCAACACGGCCTAACATATGAAGTTTTCCACGCGATTGATGAAACTCTTCGGACGTATCGAAGCGCCTTCGTGTCCGCGGAGTTTCTATAACTCCAGGAGAAACAGAATTAACCCGGATATTATCCTCTGCCACCTCTGCCGCCAGAATAGTAGTCAAATGGATGAGCGCCGCTTTAGTTGTGCAGTATGCCGAACGTTCGGGTACGCCAATAGTCCCAAGCTGTGAAGCCATATTAATAATTGTGCCCCCACCAGCCTTCCTGATCTCCGGGATAGCAAATTTTGACATTAGGAATGGGCCCGTCAAGTTTACAGCAAATGCTTTATTCCAATCTTCAAGAGGTAATTTATCCACCGGTGCATCGGGTGTCACTGCCGCCGCGACATTGACGAGAACATGTAACCCGCCAAACGTGGTTAAAGCGGCATCAACCGCGGCTTTTCCTTGCTCAGGGTCGGATACATCTATTTTAATTGCATTGGCAATTCCCCCGGTATCCCTAATATCCCTGACAACATTTTCCGCCATTTCTAGACGTTCATCAGCAACTAAAATTTGAGCACCTTCGGCCGCCAATAATTTTGCTGATGCTCCACCTATTGCGCCCCCACCACCTGTGATTAATGCGGTTTTATCTTCCATTTTTCCTTTGGTAACCATGGCTCCATCCATTCAATCATTTTTAATTAAATTTAGCTGAAAAAGACACACTAAAGAAAGCAAGTACTGTAGATCAGCTATCTTTTGATTATACGGTATGCACTAAACTTAAAGCTCGCAATATCTCCAGGTTAATTTGACAACCTTAAAGGTGACGCGCACATTAAAATAAAATGTCTGACACTCCTCCAACTGAATATTCCGGGTTACCGCTAATAAATGCCTTTCTGACTCGTTGGGTACGTGTCTCACCCAATATCAGAGGAGCCTGTTTCGTAGTAGTTGGGGCCTTTCTTTTGATTGTGATGGCAGCCCTCGTCAAACATTTAGGAAAAACTCTACCAGCCTTCGAAGTTTTGTTCGTTCGGTTTCTTGCTGGATTAATTGTCATTTGCCCTTTGGTCTGGCGATTAGGACTAAAAACCATAAAAACGTCTAAGCTTCATCTTCATGGAGCCCGCGGCTTTGTCGGATTTATGGGGAACCTTTGTTTCTTTTACGCTTTAATCCATATTTCATTGGCCGACACCGTGACAATTCAGTTCTCTCGCCCATTGATCATGATTATAATTGCGGCGCTGTTCCTTAACGAGGTAATTGGGTTTAGGCGTGGGCTCGTAACTCTTTTTGGGTTTTGTGGAATTTTGCTAATAACCAAGCCTTTTGGAGAGGGTTTTGACCCCTGGTTCCTTGTCGCCCTCGGTGGAGCTATATTCGGGACGGGTGTTGTTCTAACGATTAAGCTCCTAAGCCGAACCGAAGAAACCGTCACCATAATGTTTTACTTTGCTTTGTTTACAACGCTATTGGCATTCATTCCTGCTATTTTTGTTTGGCAAACCCCGACTTGGACCGAAGTCATACTTTTGGCTTTAACAGGAATTTTGGGGATTGTCGGACAAGGGCTATTTACTCACGGCGTTGGACTTGGTGATACAAGCTTCGTAATGCCATTTGATTACATGAGGATAGTATATGCCTTCTTGTTAGGAATAATTTGGTTTGCGGAGGTGCCTGGTTGGTGGAGTTATTGTGGATCGGCTATTATAATTGGAAGTAGCCTTTATCTCCTGAAAACAGAAAATGCAAAAAAATCTCAGAAAAATTAGAATATAAGTAATGTTGAAAATTTATAGATTAAAAAATATCAGGGAGTGAACCATGACCACTTTAATCACAGGAGCCGGCCTCGTCGGCACATCGTATGGACAACACGCCGTTCGCAGGGGAGAAAAAGTCGTCTTTGTTGACCCCATTCCTCGAGAAGGTTTTATTCGTAGCAAGTTAGGAAATGCTGAATATACCTATTTAAATGAGGATGTAAGAAGTCTTCCGGGGTTAATTGCAACGATTAACAAATATGAAGTTGATACAATATTAAATACAGCCTCAGTAATCGGTAAAAAAGTGAATGACCCAATTCATTTTGGATATTCACTCAATGTTGGGGGCACGCAGGCTGTGGCCGATGCTGCGCGGCTAACAGGTATTAAGAGGGTAGTCCACATCAGTACGTTTGGCGCATATGATTGGCGAAAGGTCGGGAAAGGACCCATCGCTGAGGATGATCTTCTTGGTACGGGAACGGCATACAGTAACTCAAAAGTCGCACAAGAAATGATTATTGAAGCTTATGCCATAGAAGCGGGTTTTGACCTTTTCATGCTAAGGCTCGGGAATGTGTTCGGCGTCGGACATTTTTGGGGGGGGTCTGGTGGTGGACAAAAGGTTCAGGATTTGGTGATGGCAGGCATAACTGGTGAACCAGCTAAAATCCCAGAAGAACAAACAATGGATTTTGTCTACCTCTACGCAAAGGATTGCGGAGAGGCAATTGATGTCTGCGCAACTATTGATGCACCAACCGAAAATGTTTTCAACATCGCCTATCCCGTCACAACCTCTTTCGATGAACTTGTAGAAATTATTTCGGGTCAATTACCTGATCTCCGAGTTGACATAGTTCCGGGAAGTCCACCAGCGAACAGGGCGGCACCACTTGATATCAGTAGAGCCAAAGATATGCTTGGATGGGAACCTAAATTCTCAATGCAAGATGCTTTTGCGGACTATGTTGCCGATCTCCGCGTTCAGTTGGAACAGTAGACGTTTTAGAAGAATGTAATTTATTGCCCAATAGCTAGTTAGAGGTCTAACGGTGACAATTCAACTCATACAAACACTTCGTCCCCTAACTTTTATTGTTAAGAAAATTATGCTGGTAGAGCCAATCCTAAATCACTAGAGTTTGCAAAATGCTAATCGCTCACAACAATTTTAAAAATTGGGAGAAGGCATAATGGGAGAAGGTACAACGTGATTTCTATAACTGCGCTCCACAAGGAATTTATAGTTACCGAAGGTAATGTTACTGCGCTGAACCAACTTAATATAGAAGTGGACCCCGGCGAGTTCTTTGTCATTGTTGGCGCTAGCGGTTCAGGAAAAACAACATTGCTAAGGTCAGTAGCCGGTCTTGAAAAGCCAGACTCCGGCACGATCAATATCGCTGATCGCACGGTGTATTCCAATAATCCTGATATTTGGGTTCCCCCGCAAGATCGGGGATTTGGCATGGTGTTTCAGTCCTATGCTGTTTGGCCCCATTTAACCGTATATGACAATATAGCCCTTCCGTTAATGGAGGGGGCACAAAGAATTCCTAAAAACAATGTCCGTGCCCGCGTGCAGCAAGCACTCGAGATGGTACAGCTCGAGGAACAAATAGACCGCCCCTCGACAGCCTTAAGTGGTGGGCAACAGCAACGCGTAGCGCTCGCCAGGGCCATCGCAGTAAATCCCAGCGTTCTTCTAATGGATGAACCACTTAGCAACTTGGATGCGCGCCTTCGGGAGGATGTCCGGGGTAAGATCCGTGAACTAGCAAAACAACTGGAAGCAACGGTTCTTTATGTAACGCATGACCAAATAGAAGCGATGGCCGTAGCTGACAAAATTGCTCTAATGAGTTTCGGCCAGCTATTACAATATGGTTCGCCTATAGACCTCTATAGAAATCCGAACTGTCCCGAGGTGGCAGAATTTTTTGGCTCTGTAAATTGGCTCCCTGGAGAATTGGTTTCTACAGCAGACAATATCGTAAAAACCAAAATCGGTAACTTTTCTGTTTCAAATTGTGACCACACTAGGAAAGATGTATGGCTTGGAGTTAGACCAGAACATCTTAATTTCTCAGAAGAATCGTTTGATGGCCAAACAGGACATATCCAAGCAGGGCTTCGAAACTCAACATTTTTGGGAGACCAGTATATTTTCGAAGCACTCGCCGAAAGCATAAAATTGGATGGAAAAAGTCGAATAGCGCCAAAACTGCAAGGTGACAAACTACACATCGCTATCGAACCACTAGACATTATGGTTTTTCCTGCAGACGATAAAAATACCAACTTTATAAACGAATCTATCGCAAATGCATAAATGAATACTTATTAACATAATTGATTGAGGAATAAATCAGTTTAACCAAAGGAGGCAGTAAAATGTTTAGAACTAGTACCAAGTATCTGGCTTTCAAAGCCGTATCAGTAATTCCTATAACCGCAATGATAACTTTAGGATCCGCAACAGCCGCAGACGCCCCAAAAAATCTGAAAGAATTAATAGCTGGTGCAAAAAAAGAATCGACTTTGCGCATTATGTGGTCTGCAAATAGTTTGAATGGGAGCAAAGGTGCAAAACAGATTGTCGGTGCCATGAATAAAAAATATGGCACGAATATTAAAGTGAAATTTACACCGGGCCCGTCAATGACGCGAACCATTGCCAAACTTACCCGCGAAATGAAGGCTGGCCAGCCAGCTAGCTCTGATGTTGTGTGGAACAATTCGGGTGGAGCGCTTAAAGGCGTAAAAATTGGTCTGATGCGTTCTATGCATTGGTTAAACTACCTGAGTCGGCCAATGATAAAGGAGAAGAGGTTCAATCCAATTGCACCGAAAGGCACTGGAATTGCTACTGCTGGTACGCTTGTTGGCGTTATCTACAATAGCGACCTGGTAAAGGGCTCCGACATTCCAAAATCTCTAGCCGACACTTTAAAGCCTGTGTTCAAAGGTAAGATTGCGTCAACACCATATGCTGCTGGAGTGCGCGAATTTGCGATGCCTGATCTTTTAGGAAAAAAGGTAATGACTGCCTATGTAACTAAGCTTTCCAACCATATTGGTGGGCTTATGCGTTGTGGCTCTATGAATAAAATCACAAGCGGTGAATTTCTAATGCTAGTAATGAGCTGCGGCGACCAATACGTTAATCAAGGCAAACTTAGAGGCGAACCACTCGGCTACGCGCTTATGAAAGAAGCAGTGGTCTCACACACACGTTACGGCTCGGTTCCAGTACACTCCTCAGCTCCTAATGCTGCTGCGTTGTTTATTGTCTATCTCCACACGAAACAGGGCCAAAAGTGGATGTGGAATAAAGTAGGGATGGACTTCCATCTTTATCCAGAATCCAATAACCGTAAAAAATTATTGGCGATGGAAGCTAAGGGAGCCAAGGTAGTTATAAATTCCCCCCAATGGCTGGGGTCTCAGGGCGGATATGTAAAAACACGGAAATCTTTGCAAAAAATCCTGAAAAAGCGCTGGAAGAAAAAGAAAAAGAAATAGCAAAATCTCACGCTGTCAAAACTGGTTGGGAAGTATTACTTCCCAACCAGAGTTTTATTTTAAAATAGCCATCTTCCATCAATTAGGTACATTCCTTGCATTCCAAATCCTCACCCGTGCTGATGGTTCTTGCCGCGTTACCCATGTTTGTAATTGTGGTCTTGGTTGGCGTCCTCATTGCAATCAGTTTCCAATCAGGAATTATTGGTACGGAAGATGCAACGTATACATTTGATAATTACCGAGACCTCTTCAACGATGAAATAATCGCAGAGGCAACCTACAACACAATAATTTTCTCATTAACAGCGACCCTTGTTTCAATGGGTATAGGGCTCCCTATTGCATGGCTAACGGAGAGAACCACTATGCGCGCAAAAAGCGCTGTATATGCCATCATGACACTAGGGCTATTAATTCCGGGAATTTATACAGCAATGGGTTGGACGTTCTTAGCCCATGTCCGAATAGGTTTCTTAAACAGGTGGGCTACACAATTTTTTTCTCTATCAGAAGCACCAATCGATATTGCTACACCTATAGGAATGGGGTTCGTACAAGGGCTCAGCCTCGCAGCGTTGGCCTTCATTCTTACTGCTCAAATGTTTCGTGCGATGAACCCTTCTTTAGAGGAGGCAGCCAAAATTCATGGTTTAGGGTTCTGGGGGACTATCCGCAAAATAACTCTGCCACTCGCAGTGCCAGCAATTTTAGCCGCGGTTATATATATCATCGTCATTGGAATCGCCACGTTCGATGTTCCGGCCATCATTGGATTGGCGAACCGAGTCTACCTGATAAGCACATATGTATTTGAGAAGGCCAACCCCGGCGATGAAGAGTTTGCCCAACACGGAATTACGGCTGCTCTAGGCGTATTAATGATCGCCATAGCACTGCTTCTAACATGGTGGTATAGCACCGTTCTTCGTCAAGGCGATAAGTATCAGGTTGTCACCGGCAAAGGGTATAGACCTGCCCTTATAGATATAGGGCATTGGGGAAAAGCCGCTTGGATCTTTATTATCGTTTATATAATTGCAGCGAAGGTTATTCCTCTGTTATTAATTGCCTACGCTGCCTTTGTCCCCTATATGGCCCCACCTTCTGCAAAGATGTTTAGCCTCATGTCGACAACCGTTCTTATGGAGGACTTGGATTGGGATTTGGTATATAGGGGATTAAAAAACACCGTAATTCTAGTCATTACCGTACCCTTTGCCGTTCTTATTCTGGCTTTTAGCATTTCTTGGCTTATTGTCAGAAGCCGAAGCAAAGCTCGTTATCTATTAGAGTTCGGTGCATTCCTTCCTCATGCGCTACCTGAAGTCATTCTAGCTATTGGGGCCATTCTTATGGCTCTTTTTGTACTAAAGGATATTCTACCCCTATACGGCAGCGTAACCCTCATTGCTATAGTTTACGTGATCACAAGAATTAGCTTCGCCACAAGAGCCATCAATAGCGCCCTTCTCCAGATCCACAAGGAATTAGAGGAAGCCGCCCACGTTTCGGGGCTTTCGGAAATCCGAACATCTTGGCGTATATTGATACCGCTATTACGACCTACATTAATGTCAGTTTGGATATGGTCTGCCATTCTCGTCTATCGCGAATTGACAGTGGCCGTTTTCTTGGTTGGGCACGATAATATAACCTTACCTGCTGTAATTTGGAGTTATTGGAATTCTGGCGCAACCAACCTAGCAGCAGGGGTTACCCTTATAATGACCTTGGTTCTTACACCCTTGGTCCTTCTCTTCTGGTGGTTCGGCCGAAAATCTGTGATGTCGGACTAACTAATTTTTATAGGAGAGAATTATCCGGAGAAATATTATGCAGGATTCGGTTAACGGTAAATACAAAGTTGGAGGTGTTCTCCTTGACCGTCCATTTAAAATAAGGCGGCTGGGTCATTTCGGTATCAACGCAATCAAAATGGAAGAATCTCTTCATTTTTACCATTCATTAATGGGCTTCAAGATTGTAGACATTCGTGACCCTTTCCCTGATGGTCGTGAAATACCTAATGAACTCCAACCTTTCGGTGACCTTCGCGGCTATTTTTTTAGATATTCTCATGATCACCACGCCTTTGTCCTCTATAACCATCGGCAGCGAGGGAAACTCGACAAACTTGGTCGCTGGCGTGAAAATATCACAGTCAATCAAATTACATGGCAAGTCGGCACACTAGCTGAGGTGGTCAACGGGCACCAATGGCTCACAAAACAGGGATGCAACATGATTAGAGCCGGGCGCGATATGCCCGGATCAAATTGGCATACATATTTGATGGATGCCGACTGGTTTCAAAACGAGCTCTATTACGGCATTGAACAAATCGGTTGGGATGGTCACTCGAAACCCTGGGCCATGCATGACCGGGAGTTCAAGGAAGTAGCCCCATTACCACAAATTTCAGAATATCGTGAAGTCAACAACGCTGTGGAAGCTGGAATCAAATCGGAGGCTGGGTACAGAGATATTGAGCCGCTGGAAGAAAAATACAATGTTGATGGTGTCCTTCTAGGCCGACCTTTTAAAATTACAAAAATTGGTCCGGTAGGATTATTCTGTAACGATATTCAGGCCGCTTTGGCCTTCTATCGCGACACGCTAGGTTTCATTGAGACGGAAACAATCGAATTTAAAGGGCACACCTGTGTGTTCTTGCGCAATAATACGGAACATCACTCCTTGGCTCTTTATCCAATAGACTTGCGTAAAGAGCTAGGCTGTCGCAAGGATACACAACTTTTCACTTTCGCTGTTCGTTTAGCTAACTACCAACAGTTAAAAGATGCCGTGACGTTTTTCCGAGAAAATGGCTGTACCGTTAGGGAAGACATCCCGCAAAACTTGTACCCTGGTATCGACTATTCCGCATTCGTAGTGGATCCCGATGGCCAGCTCATACAGTTATATGCATATATGGAGCAGGTAGGCTGGGATGGCAAACCACGTCAGCCATCGGAACGCCGCAAGGTTACGCCGGGAAAATGGCCCGACACTATAGACGTAGTGTCAGACAGTTACATGGGTGAACCTTTCCTCGGCCCCTTTGGTTAGGATACTTTCATGACAACTGACGACCGTGTTCCGACCCACATTTGGGTTGATGCTCACCTCCGTCGCTGTTCAGTAGAAGGTATCCCAGCAGTCGTCATAAAATCTGGGGAAAAAATGGGGGGCACCGTACTTCTAAAAATTTATCAATCGGGTGTGGGATGCAGATTACTCTCGCAAATACGAGACTTAGATGGCTATTTAAACTGGGTTCCTACACATAGGGAGGCCCTCATCGAAGAGGGGGAAGCCGATGACCTTATTCGCAAATCAGTCGAAAGGGATCCCGATCTATGGGTAGTCGAGATAGAAACTAGAGATGGGACTATACCAGTTGACGGCCTATGAAAAAATTTCAAGCCGTGGTCCTTTTATTTAGGGTTATGGATTTGATAGAATAACCGACGAAAGAAACATTATTAAATTAAGGGAAAATCATGGGTGATCCAAAAGTCTTTGTATTTGCGCCGGTTGACCAAGCTGAAGAATGTCATCAAAAACTTGAAAAATACGGCTGTAATTTATCTATGGGTCAGGCTGGTTGGCATTCTCCGCAAGGTGATAACGAACAAGATATGATTAGTATGGCAAACGAGGCAGATGCCTTGTTGGGAACATCTATTCGATCCAGCCCGATTACCCGTGAAATCATGGAAGCAAGTCCAAAATTACGTGTTGTTGCTAAATGCACAGTTGGCACTGACGATATTGATGTCGAAGCAGCGACAGAACTTGGTATCCTAGTATGCCATGCTCCTACAGAGTCAAACTGCTATGGCGTTGCGGAAGGCACTGTTGCCTTTATACTAGCCACAATTAAGAAACTTAATCAACGCGATGAGGCTGTAAAGAGCGGTAATTGGCGAGACCCAGAACTCATGGGCCATTACTTGGGTCGCCGGACAACAGACGACTACCCCGGTCTTACTCTTGGCCTCATAGGCCTTGGAAGAATTGGTGCTCGGGTCGCACAATTATTTGCTCCTTGGCGAATGAAGATCATTGCCACCGACCCATACATCGACGATGAACGTTTTGTGAAGAATGGAGTAGAAAAAGTAGAATTGGACACACTTCTAAAAAATTCAGACATAGTAAGCATGCATTGTGTGAACACTAAGGAAACTTCAAGGCTGATGGATGCTGAAAACTTCAAGAAGATGAAGCCTACGGCTATTTTTGTTAATACATCACGCGGTGCAAATGTAGATGAGGCCGCTTTAGCAGAAGCACTCGAAAACGAAGTAATAGCTGCAGCTGCAATAGACGCCTTCGCGGACGAACCTATAGCCACAGATTCGCCGCTCAAGAAGCTTGGGAACAAAGTTATTTTGTCCCCACACATGGTGTCATCAAATCAGGCAAGCGGCCTCGGTCCTGGCTATATTTGGGCAACTAACGCCGTTCTTCAAGCAATGGCCGGAGAGGTACCCAACAATGTCTTCAATCCCGAGGTGATAGAACATTGGAAAGAGCGGTTTGGTGGGACAACAGTCCTAACTGGTAATGAGCCAATTCCTGACCATCCAGGGTATGGCCCACCAAATCCTTAAGGTATAAGAATCTGCCCTAATTTTAGTGTCCCTTTTCCTTTCAAGGTCTTGCACCAATAAAGTAGACGGGTTAGTCAAGGCCCATGACAGACGATAATAAGTGCTTAGTACTATTCTCTGGGGGGCAGGACAGTTCCACATGTTTGGCGTGGGCAGTTCAAAATTTTACCAAAACTGAAACCATCGGATTTGACTATGGACAACGACATAGTATCGAACTGGATTGCCGTAAACAAATTTTTAATGCTCTAAGAAAAAACTTCCCGGCATGGGATCACAAACTTGGAGAAGATCACCTACATTCTATTCCTGCCCTTGGAAACATCAGTGAGACCGCACTCACCCGAGATATTGAGATAACCGTTTCTACAGACGATCTCCCCAATACTTTTGTTCCTGGGCGAAATCTCCTATTCCTAATATTGGCGGCTGCAATTGCTTACCGACGGAATATCCGTCATATAATTCTGGGTGTAGGCGAGGTTGATTACTCGGGTTATCCGGATTGTCGAAAAGAAGCTATATCAGCTATGGAGTCTGCACTTAATATTGGGATGGATTCTAAATTCGTGCTCCACACCCCCTTAATGGACCTCGATAAAACCGAAATTTGGGAAATGGCTGATCAAATAGGTGGTCCAGCACTAACTGATATTATAACTGAATATAGTCATAGTTGTTATCTAGGAGACAGAAACTTAAGGCATGACTGGGGATACGGATGTGGCACTTGTCCTGCCTGTCATTTACGCGCAGCAGGGCATGAGGGTTATATCGAAAAATTTGTCAAATCCAGCAAAACACTGGAATGATTATGAGTAGTTTAAAACCTACGATTATTTCTGCTAAGCGACGATCTTTTGAAGGTTACTTGTTTTTTTTAGCATTCGTCCTAACTATTCCAATGGCTAACTGGTTTATTGGAAACATTGGAACGGTATGTCTTCAAAACGGCCCTTGTCTAATTCCAGTAGCCCCCACTTTAATGGCTCCCAGTGGAGTTCTAATGATCGGTCTAGCACTAGTATTACGCGACCTTGTTCAACGGCGATTGGGTGCAAGGTTTTCTATCATTGCTATAATAGCAGGCGCAGGTTTATCGATATTCTTGGCTCCACCCAACTTAGTTCTAGCTTCCGGCCTCTCATTTTTAATCTCAGAACTCGCTGATTTTCTTGTTTACACACCATTACAAAAACGGCGGCTTGTCTTAGCTGTATTTGCGAGCGGTTTGGTGGGTCTGACAATTGATAGTATAATTTTTCTTTATTTAGCCTTCGGTAATTTGTATTTTGTAACGGGACAAATTGTAGGCAAAAGCTTAATGATCATCATCGCATTACCCGCCATCATATGGATTCGTCAAAGAGATGAAAAATTAGGAATTTTACCCGCGTAAATTGTATGCGATTATTTTTCTTTTAAATGTGCATCACGCCGTTCAAATAGCTCGTCGTCAGAGTAACCCATTGTCTCTGGAACCCCACGCCCCAGCATGACCTGAAACCAAACAGGCTCTAGGCTATTATTGTCATAACCGTGGATGACGCCTGGTGGAGAGGTTATACAGTCCCATTTACCAAGTCTTGTCGTTAGACGATTACCCTCTTCATCCTCTATAAAAACATCAAGATGGCCTTTAAGGACAAAAAAAGTCTCTTCTACCTCGTGTGTATGTGATGCATTACCCTGCCCCGGTTCGACATACATTATACTCAACGTATGAGCACGCGGCGGTATTGCATTCATATCCCCATGTTTTCCGGATCCACCGGCTCCTATAAATCTGTGTTGTGCGCGTTTATAACCCTCGATTTTGGCATCCTCAAAGGCTTCCCAATCAGGTATGCGATCTTTGAATCGGGCAACATATTGACTAAAAATGTCCTCGATTGGGGTATCAACCAGTTCGGGTGGCCTTGGATGACGTGCAACAGCCATAAGATGTCTCCTTAATTGGTATTATTATTTCTTTAAAAAGAATAAAAACAACACTAATTAATGATTAGAGTGTCAGTGTTAACTGTGGGCTTCAGAGTATTCTGATAATTTTTCATACAGCGGTCCACCCTCGATCGTGCATCGGCGAAGTAGCCTATTTTCCTTAGGATCAAACCAGGTCCTACCATGAATAGCACAACGATTATCCCACATAACAAAATCACCTAACTGCCATTCATGCTCATACACAACCTCTGGATTTTCACCGGCCGAATATAGCTGCTCAAGAAGGCTTTCACTTTCCTCGTGGCTAAAACCCTCGATACGTTGGGTCATAAGACGGTCTACGAACAAAGATTTGCGACCAGATTCCGGGTGGGTCACGAAAACAGGGTGATACCAATGTGGAATTCCACTGATATCTCCAGAAATATCCACCCGCGCACGACGTTCATATTGATGAATGTGAAGTGCTTTCTGGCTAGTGAGTTTTTCTTTCAATTGCTCGCTTAATGATTCATAGGCCAAATACATATTGCCAAATAATGTGTTTCCACCTTTTGACGGCAGCTCTACCCCATAGAGAAAGGTATAGGTGTAAGGGTTCTTCGCATATCCGGAGTCAATGTGATACCACATATCACCGTCACCAAAGGATCCAATAGGTTCACCGTTGATAGTTTTATTACTAACCAGCATTACACGCTGGTCATTTTGCAAAACACCCTCTGTGCGGTCCTTTAATTTTTTTGGTGGCGGTTTCCGGTCACCGAGTTCCCCAAATCTTGCTGCAAACTGGAGTTGTTCGTCCTCTGTAATTTCCTGATTACGAAAAACTAACACTATATATTGGTTCCAGAGAGCCCTAATCTCATCTACGGTCTGCTCAGCTAACTGTTCCCGCAAGTCTAGACCTATGACTTCTGCCCCACACGCAGGAGATAACGGCCGAAATTGAATTTTAAGCGGCTTATCCATGCCAAGACTCCTTATCGTTACATATTTGCAACGTGGGGATGTTAGCACCGAAGAATTGTAGGGTCTACGAACTAAACTGTTCTGAAGCAGAATATAGTTTTATGCTGCCTCGAAGTCAGAGCCGCTGCGCCAACTACCGCTGGATTTGCAACGTTTGCAGACACGTTCACCTGCCCAGCTGCTCTCAAAGCGCTCCCCGCATTTCAAGCAGTTACGTGTTTTTATTACATAAACTCGATCTGGTTCCGGTTTTTTAGATTTATTTGATGTAGCCATACCGCAACGTATAATTATTTTAAACCAATTGAAATAAAAAGATCGTGATATACGACCTTGACCATAAAAAGCCGCACTTTTTCGTCGTAAAATTTGTATTTGTCAACCTAAACTTAAATTTTTATCTGAAAAATTTAGTATCATGGCTTGTTTTTATTGAATTTTCCGCGAAACTTACCCTAATGGACAAACGCTTCCAACCAATTCAGATTTGGCACATATGACAAAAATTCATACCAAAGAAGGTACTGCATCGGAAACTCTGTCTGGAAGTTTAATAATTAAGACAGTTAAGGAAAGTGCTGTCCAAACCGTCTTAACGGTACCCGACAAGACCACGGCAAGCGGCCTACTACGGCCGATCGCTGCTGATAGAAACTTGCGACATGTCCGAGTTTGTAAAGAAGATGAAACCATAGGAATTAGTGCTGCTCTTTCCTATAGTGGCCATCGATCGCTTATCCTCATCCAATATACCGGTCTATTGGACTCATTGAATGCTATTCGCGCTGTAGCCGTGGATTATGAGATGCCAATCTGCATGATGGTGGGTCTCCTGGGTAAAGAGCCAGGCGTGTTACCAACGGAGTCCAAACGATATGGCGTCAAAATAATTCAACCGATTTTGGATGTAATGGGTATTGTTCACCACGTAATTGAAACCGATGACAATGTTAGCATTATTAAACCCGCAATTAACAAAGCCTATGAAACCTCGACCCCTGTCGTGTTTCTTATAGGAAGACCCCCGGTAGCCGAATGATAAAACGTGATGAATGCCTCAAATCTTTGGTAGAAAAAATTTCAGAGGATGAAATTGTTGTTGCAGCATATACCACGGCTTTTGACCTAGTTGCTATTCGACCGAGCCCATATAATTATATTTCCTCGGGAGCTATGGGCCTAACCTCTTCTCATGCTCTTGGCTTTGCACTTGCTTGGCCTAATCGTAGAATAATTTTACTTGATGGGGATGGGAGCTTGCTTATGAATTTGGGGTGTCTTGTCACCACAGCAACCGCAGCGCCAAAGAATTTAATTCATTTCGTTATAGAAAACGGCACATATGAAGCAAACGGTGGACATCCCATCCCTGGGCAAGGTAGCGCTAATTTTTCAGGTATAGCAGAGTCTGCGGGGTATAAAAATTGTCATGAACTGTCCGATATGGCAGCGTTTGAAAGTAATATTGGCAGTATTCTGCAAGAGGAAGGGCCAACCTTTGTAACAATAAAATGTGAACCCGGCAAAATTTATCCTCAGGATTATCGGTACATGCATAGTGCGAAAATCCGAGATGAATTTGCCGAGGCGGTTAAAAATTTTTGATCACTCTCTCCTAATTAATAGGATTCTCAATGTCTTTTAAAGTACGTCGGGTAGTTACCGGTCACGATAAAAATGGAAAGGCTCATGCTATTATTGATGAGATTTCAGATAATGTTTTTTCTCGTCGGCCCGGACAGCAGAGTACGGTAATTTGGGCCACGGATCAGACACCAGCAGACCTCTCAGATCTAAATGATATTTCAGCAGACGTAATTAATACCACTGTACCCAATGGCTCTGTATTCCGTGTTTCCTGTTTTGAACCGGGTGTCGCCCCACGCAACCACCGAACTGCCAGCCTTGATTATGCTATAGTAATCTCGGGAGAAATTGATATGGAACTGGATGACGGAAAGATTGTGAACTTAAAAGCAGGTGATGTCCTTGTCCAACGTGGGACGATCCATAACTGGACTAATCCCGGAACCGAGCCGTGCGTTATTGCATTTATACTAATGTCGGCGCCTCTCCCTCAACATCTCAATGCTGAAGGATAACAAAAATTAATGGTAGTTTCATATTGAATTGGAGACCTGACAAATGGCCAACACAAGAACATTTGAGACAGATATTGCAATTATTGGCTCAGGCGGCGCGGGTATGGCCGCGGGTATTGAAGCTAGGGAGGCTGGGGCGACGGCTATTGCTTTTGAAAAGGCAATTGATCTTGGCGGGGCAGCAATTGTGTCTGGTGGGGGCTGCTGTATCGTTGGATCGCCACTTCAGAAAGAGATGGGGATTGAAGACAATCCCGATTTAGCTTTCAACGACTGGGTTAATTGGGGTGGACCAGGTACTGACGTTGTCTGGGCACGTTATTATATCGAACATTCATTACACGACCTTTATCACTGGGCTGAGAAACAGGGAGTGAAGTGGGTGGATATGAAGCCCCAAGAAGGAAATTCTGTCATGCGTTGGACACGCCCAGAGCGCAGTGGACTAGGTCTTATGACTAACCTGATTAGATCTTTCCGTGAGAAAGGCGGCGAAATAGTCGAGCATACTGAAATAACGAAGATTAAAGTCAATAAAGGCCGTGCAGTTGGTCTTGAGGGTCTTAACAAATCAACAGGCGAGAATATAGACGTCAGCTGCAAAACAGTCATCGTCACAACAGGCGGCTTCAATTCCAATATTGATATGGTTTTGGAGGCTAGACCTGAGTTTAAAGAATTCAAAGTAATGGAAGGTTCTGGCCGAGGTTCCACGGGTTCCGGCCACAAGCTGGTAACTAAAGTTGGTGGCTATCTTACCCATATGGAAAATGTCTGGTTCTATGTATATGCCACGCCTGATTATCTTTACCCTGACCACAAACGGGGCCTCGTTTGCCGCCAAATACCAGGTTATATATGGGTAAACCAGCAAGGTAAGCGCTTTCACAACGAAGCACTATCAGGTGGTAACTCCGCTAGCCCTGCCATGATAGCCCAAACGCCGCCACACGCGTGGGCTATTGTGGATAAAGAGATGAAAGCATTCCTTGAAATTGCAGACCCATATTACAGGAACGGTGACCAAGTTGTACGGGAAAAGGTCGAAGAACTTTTAGATAACTCTCCCTATATTAAGAAGGCTAATACCCTCGAAGACCTTGCTAAAGAAATCGACGTGGATCCATCAACGTTCGTTAATGAGATTGAACGTTACAATTCTGCTTGTGAGAAAGGGTTAGAATTTGAACCCGATTTTGGCAAACCACTCGAGCAATCCAAGCCTTTCGACAAT